>CBDUFA010000242.1:0-3580 GCA_965366295.1 uncultured Hyphobacterium sp. | reverse complement strand
TTGTTCCTCGACATGATGGCCGCCGAGCGCGGCGCTTCGAAAAACACGCTCGATGCCTACCGGCGCGATCTCGAGGACGTCGCAATGCGCCTGTCGGCCCGCGGCAAACGCCTGATCGAGGCGCAGACAGCCGATTTGGAAGCCTGCCTTGCCGGCATGGCGCGCGAGGGCCTCGCGCCTTCGACCAGCGCGAGGCGGTTGTCGGCCACGCGGCGATTCTATCGCTTCTTGCTGGCGGAAGGCCGCCGCGCGGACGATCCGGCCCGCACCATGTCGGGACCGAAGCAGGGCCGGCCTCTGCCCAAGGTGCTTTCGGAAGCCGATGTCGATGCGCTTTTCGCCGCCGCTGAAAAGCTGGACGGTCTCAAGGGGCTTCGCGCGCGGGCGCTGCTGGAAATCCTCTACGCGGGCGGCTTGCGGGTTTCCGAGCTGGTGGAATTGCCGCTGGCATCGGTCTCGAAGGCCCAGGGTGCAATCTTCGTCACCGGCAAGGGCAACAAGGAACGCCTCGTCCCGCTCACCCCGCCAGCGCTCGCGGCCATAAATGCCTGGCTCTCCGCCCGGCCCGATACGCTGCCAACAGGCCGTCCGGCACAGCTGGCGAAAGCGCAGCGATTCCTGTTTCCCTCGACCAGCGCAAGGGACGGCCATCTGACGCGCGAGCAGTTTGGGCGTATTCTGAAAGACCTGGCCGTTGCCGCCGGGCTGGATCCAACCCGGGTTTCGCCCCATGTCCTGCGCCATGCCTTTGCGACCCACCTGCTCGCCAACGGCGCCGATCTGCGCAGCGTGCAAGCCCTGCTGGGCCATTCCGACATTTCAACGACGCAGATTTACACCCATGTTCTCGAGGAAAGGCTGCGCACACTGGTGGAGACGGCGCACCCGCTGGCCAGGCGCTGAACACAACCGCTATTGGCGGCTTGTTCCTTGCAAGGGGGATGGCTAGTTTGCGCGGCGCTTCCGCAGCCGGAGGCATATGAAGACAAGGCTCATGTCAGACCCGACCCGGACCTATCTCGATTTCGAACGCCCCGTTGCAGAACTCGATGCCAAGATCGAGGAGCTGGAATCGCTGGCCGCGTCCAATTCCGCCGACGTGCCGGACGTGGCCGACGAGATTGCCAAGCTGCGCCAGAAATCGGCCGACCAGCTGGCCAGCCTCTACGAAAAGCTCGACCCGTGGCGCAAGACCCAGGTCGCGCGCCATCCCGAGCGCCCACATTTCCGCGACTACCGCCGTCTGCTGATCGAGGATTTCGAGGAATTGTGCGGGGACCGCCGCTTCTCCGAGGACCCGGCCATTGTCGGCGGCATCGGCCGTTTCCATGGCCGCTCCGTCGTGGTGATGGGACATGAAAAGGGCCGCGATACCCAGTCGCGCCTGAAGCACAATTTCGGCATGGCTCGCCCGGAAGGCTATCGCAAGGCGATCCGCCTGATGGACATGGCCGAGAAGTTCAACATGCCGGTGCTGACCTTTGTCGATACCGCCGGCGCCTATCCCGGTGTCGGTGCCGAGGAACGCGGCCAGGCAGAAGCCATTGCGCGCTCGACCGAACGCTGCCTGACGCTCGGCGTGCCGCTGATCTCCGTGATCGCGGGCGAGGGCGGGTCCGGCGGCGCCGTCGCGCTGGCCAGCGCCAACTCGGTGATCATGCTGCAGCACTCGATCTACTCGGTGATCTCGCCGGAGGGCTGCGCCTCGATCCTGTGGAAGGATTCCGCCCGCGCCCGCGATGCCGCCATTGCGATGAAGATCACGGCGCAGGACCTCAAGGCGCTCAAGATCATCGATCACATCATCAAGGAACCGGTCGGTGGCGCCCACCGTGCCGCGGATGACACGGTCCGGAAGGTTGGCGAGAAGATCGATTCGGTGCTGGCCGGGCTGGAAGGTCTCAAGCCGCGCGATCTGCGCCAACGCCGCCGCGACCGCTTTCTCGCCATTGGCCGCCTCGAGGCGGGCGAATCCTGAAACGGATTCCGGTGCTAGTCCGGCAATTCACCGGCAATCGAATCCATCATGTCCGCGATCGTTTCGAGGGCGGTATTGATCAGCGCCTGTAAAGCCTCGTCAGTCCGGTCCGTCCGGAAACACAGGTCATAGTAGTCCTCGGACGCCTGATGCAGGCGCCAGAAGTTCCGGTGTAGCCTTGAGGTCGAGCCGCTGCCGTCTGGCGGCGGGAAAATACCGGCGCAATGTTCGATCAGAACCGGCCCCAGATCCTTCAGCCTTGAGGGGTTTGCCTCAACCCATGAAAGAATGCGTTGGAGGCGGAGGAGTGCGGCTGTCCTTTCAGAAAATTCCGCGATCCCGAAGGCCTGGAGGGCGGTCCTGAAATCCCGCTTCAAGTCATCCCAGTGCGCCGCTTCCGAGGTGGCAAGCACTGCCACATCGACATGGGTTTCACCGGCTTCCATCCATGTCATGGCCAGCTGGATTGCCTGTTCAGGATGAAGCGAGCCATTCTGGTAAAACGCCTGCGCTTCCAGCGGCGTCAGCCCTTCCAAGAGTGTATCTCGATCGCTCACAGCCGGTATTCCAGCCAGGGCAGCAGGCGGTCCTTGAACACCTCCGAGGGCCGGTCCTTGATGAAGACCGCGCCCAGCTTTTCGTAGAACCCCCGCGCATCCGGGTCGGACAGGATGGTCATCACGCGCTCGCCGGCTTCGCGCAGGCGCTGGGCGGCCTCCTGGAACAGGACGCGGCCGACGCCGGTGCCGATGGCGTCCGGTTCGATGAAGAGCAGGTCGAGCGATCCCGCGGGGGCAAATCCCGGCTGGATCTGGGCCACGCCCAGCACGTGGTCCTCATGGTCCAGCGCGACGAAGCTCTGTCCGGCTTCGGCATGGTCGGGCGTGACGACGAGATAGGGTGCGACCTCGGCGAGAAATGCCGCGTCATAACCCCAATGGGCTTTCGATCTCAGGCAGAGCGTGGACAGTGCCTCGCACTCGTCCGGGCGTGCATCGCGGATCCGCAGCGGCTCAGGCCGAGACGGTGGGGCCGCTGATGGCGCCATGGCAGTGCTTGTATTTCTTGCCCGAACCGCATGGACATGGCGCGTTGCGCTGCACCTTGCCCCAGGTCGACGGATCGCCCGGATTGGCGGCCATGGCGGCGCGGGGTTGTCCCGGCGGGGCGCCGGGCCCGTCCATCTCGTTGCGGCCGGTCTGCGGGTCGACATGGGTCGTCTGCAGGTTCTTCGGCGGCGCCGGCGGCGGGGCCGCCTGGATGCGGATCCGCATCATCACCTTGGTGACGTCCTCGCGCAGGCTCGACAGCAAGTGTTCGAACAGGGTGAAGGCTTCGGTCTTGTACTCGTTCAGCGGATCGCGCTGGCCATAGCCGCGCAGGCCGATCATCGAGCGCAGCGATTCCAGCCGCTGCAGGTGTTCGCGCCAGCTGCGGTCGATGGTTTGCAGCAGGATGTCCTTCTCGACGCGGCGCATCATGTCCGGGCCGGTCTCTGCCACCTTGGACGCATAGGCCTTGTCGGCAGCTTCCTTCAGGCGGTCGACGATCTCCTCGTCGGCAATGCCTTCCTCGGCAGCCCATTCGGCAATCGGCAATTCG
>CBDUFA010000241.1:0-3583 GCA_965366295.1 uncultured Hyphobacterium sp. | reverse complement strand
GCGGACGTGTCGATCGGTGCGTCCTGCTCGGTCGACCGTGGCCTGTTTGGCGACACCATCATCGACGATAACTGCCAGATCGATAATTTCTGCCAGATCGCCCATAATGTGCAGATCGGGTCGGGAACGGTGATGGCCGCGTTTGCCGGGATATCCGGTTCCACGCGCATCGGGAAGAATTGCCTGTTTGCAGGCCGGTGTGCGACCACGGACAACATCACGATCGGCAATGATGTGATCATGCTGGCCGATGCCGCCGCCATGTATGATATTCCCGATGGTGAGCGGTGGGGTGGCAGCCCGGCTATGCCGGCGCGGAACTACCTCAAGCAGCTGACACAGTTGCGCAAGCTTTCCGGAATCAAGGGCGCACAAGGCAAGAAGGCGCGGAGATAGACATGACCGAAACGGCCAACGGAACGATCGAAATCCAGGAGATTCTCGATCGGCTGCCGCATCGCTACCCGTTCCTGCTGATCGACCGGGCCGAGGACTACAAGCCGGGTGAATCCATTGTCGGCATCAAGAATGTGACGGCCAACGAGCCCTTTTTTCCCGGGCATTTCCCGGGCAATCCCGTCATGCCGGGTGTCCTGATCGTCGAAGCGGTTGCCCAGGCCGGCGCCCTGCTGATGTCCAAGACACTCGATGCCGATGTGACCAGGACGGCGATCTATTTCATGGGCGTCGACAAGGTTCGCTTCCGGCGGCCGGTGAAGCCGGGCGACACGCTGCGCATGCCGGTAAAGGTCACGCACATGCGCGGTGAGCTGTTCAAGTTTTCCGGTGCGGCGTTTGTGGGCGAACAGCGCGTCACCGAGTTCGATTTTTCCGCCAAGGGAGTCGGCGTCCTTTGAGCCAGACCATTCACCCCTCTGCGATTGTTTCGGATACGGCGAAGCTGGGCGAAGGCGTCGAGATCGGGCCGTTCTGCATTGTTGATGGCGACGTCCAGCTTGGTGACCGCGTCAAGCTGATGTCGAATGTCACCGTTTCCGGTCGCACGACGATCGGCGAGGACACTGTCATCTATCCGCATGCCTCGCTTGGCTTTCCGCCTCAGGATTTGAAGTTCAAGGGTGAGGAAACCTGGCTGCGGATCGGTGCCCGCAACACGATTCGCGAATATGCCACCATGCATCCCGGCACCGGCGTGGGTCGCAAGGAAACCGTGGTGGGCGATGATGGCTTCTTCATGATCGGCACGCATGTCGCGCATGACTGCATCGTCGGCAACAAGGTGGTGCTGTCCAACCATGCGGTGCTGGGCGGTTATTCCGTCCTGGAGGACCAGGTCATCCTCGGCGGTTATACCGGCATCGTGCAGTTCTGCCGGATCGGCCGCCAGGCCTTCGTCAACGCCATGTCGCTGCTTACCAAGGACGTGATTCCTTATGGCGCAGCCGGCGGTAATCACGCGCACCTCGAGGGGCTGAACCTCGTGGGCCTGAAACGGCGCGGGCATTCACGCCAGGCGATCAAGGAATTGCGTACTGCCTACCGCTTGCTGTTTGCCGACGAGGGCTCGTTCAATGAACGCCTCGAGGATGTTGCCAGCACCTATGCCGACAATTCGGCTGTCATGGAAATTGTCGACTTCATCCGGGCCGAGCCCGGCCGGTCGATCTGCATGCCCCATGACTAGCAGCGCGGGACAGGGCTGGAACCGGCTCGCGATCATTGCGGGCGGCGGCGAGATCCCGCTTCTCATCGCGCAGGGCGAGGCGGCGGCGGGCCGCCCGCCCTTCGTGGTGGAGGTCGATGGCTTCGCGGACCATGATTTCAGCGCTTATGCGAAGTGCCGGTTTCCGGTCACCAAGATCGGCGGCATGCAAAAGGCCATGCAGGACGCGGGCTGCGATGCCGTCTGCTTCATCGGCCGGATCGCGCGGCCGGATTTCAAGTCGCTGATGGGGCTCGACGGGGCTGCGCTGGCGCTCCTGCCGCGGATCACGCAAGCCGCCCGGCATGGTGATGACGCGTTGATGCGGGTGATTATCGATTCCTTCGAAAGCAAGGGCATGCGGGCCATTGGCGCCGACCAGGCCATGGCCAGCCTGGTGCCGGAACCGGGCTTGCTCGGAGCCGTTGAACCCGATGCAGCCGCGAAAGCCGATATCGACAAGGCGCTGGCCATCGCGCGCGCCATCGGCGAGCACGACATCGGGCAGGGGGCGGTCGTCGCCAATGGCCTGGTGCTGGCCGTGGAAGCCCAGGAAGGCACCGATGAGATGCTGGCCCGGGTCTCCCATCTGCCGCTGGATATCCGCGGCAATGGCGTGAAACCCACCGGCGTGCTGGCCAAGACGCCCAAGCCCCAGCAGGAAAGACGGATCGATTTGCCAACCGTGGGCTTGCGCACAATTGACGGTGCCCAGAGAGCTGGCCTGGCCGGCATTGCCGTGCTTGGTGGCAATGCCCTGATCCCGCGCATGGACGAGGTGATCGCGGCGGCTGATGCGGCCGGCCTGTTCCTCTATGCGGCAAAGGCCGATGGCTGATCCCAAACGCATATTCCTGGTGGCGGTCGAGCCCTCCGGCGATGCGCTCGGCGCTGATCTGATGTCCATGCTTCGCGAGCAGGACCCCGGCGTGGAAATAGCCGGTGTCGGCGGAAAGAAGATGGAAGCGCTTGGCCTGACCAGCGCGATTGATATATCCGAGCTTGCCATTCTCGGCCTTCTGGACGGGTTGAAATCCTACGGCACGATCCTCAAGCGGGTGAATGAAACCGTCGACGCGGCCATCGACTTCGGTGCGGATGCCGTTGTGCTGATCGATTCCTGGGGGTTCATGATCCGGGTTGCCCAACGTCTGCAGAAGCGGGCGAACCCGCCAGTCCTGGTCAAATATGTTGGTCCGCAGATCTGGGCCGCGCGGCCGAAGCGCGCCGACGTGCTGGCTCACTCCGTCGACCATTTGCTGACCATCCATGCCTTTGATGCGCCGATGTTCGAGGCGGCCGGCCTGCCGACGACGTTTGTCGGAAACCCGGCGCTGGAGCGTCCCGTCACCGGTGATGGCGCGGCATTCCGGGCGCGGCATGACATAGCGCCGGAGGCCGTTGTGATTGGCGTCCTGTTCGGCAGCCGGCAAAGCGAGCGCCGGCGCATTGGCCCGGCCCTGCGTGATGCCATGGCGATCTTGGCCCAACGCCATCCCGGCGCGGTGTTTGTCTCGCCGCTGGCACCCGCCATTGCCGATGACGTGCGGGCCGATATCACGGCGGATGGACGCTTGCCGGAAATCATTGACGTCGCGGAAGACGAGAAGCGCGATGCGACATCGGCCATGAATGTCGCGCTGGCCGTATCCGGAACGGCTACCACGGAGCTTGCCCTGGCCGGCATTCCCACGGTCGCGACTTACAAGCTGGGCTGGCTCAGCTGGGCCATTTATCGCTTCATTCTGTTCAAGGCGAAGTATTTCAGCCTGGTCAATATTGCCGCCGACGAGGAATTGATCCCCGAGCACGCGCAGACCGCTTGCACCGGCGAAGTTCTTGCCGATGCGGTCGACGGCCTGCTGGGCGAAATCGGCGAAGGGCGCTCGCGCGGCCCCCGTCTGCAGGCGGCCGCCGAGG
>CBDUFA010000240.1:0-3586 GCA_965366295.1 uncultured Hyphobacterium sp. | reverse complement strand
CATCACGAAGCGGAACCCGTCATCCCCGTCTTCGGACAGGCCGATCAGGCGTTCATGCCATTGCCCGTCCTTTTTCACCGCCTGGCGCACCGGCAGGCAGTCGAGATACTCATTGCCGAGGATGATCGCCGGGCCGGGCGGCACATGCTCGATCCGGTCGAGCCATGTGGCTTCCACGCCCATCGGCGTCAGCGTGCGGCCCTGCACCATTTTCAGTGCGGCACTGGCCTCGATCAGCGTGATCTTCGCGGCCTCGAGAAAACCCGGCACGGCACGTCCGGCGCGTACGATATCGCTCATCATCTGGCCGGTGCCCGGGCCCAGCTCGACCAGCTGCAAGACGGCGGGCCGGCCCATGTCGATCCAGGCCTGCGCACACCACAGCCCGATCAGCTCGCCGAACATCTGGCTGACGGCGGGCGCGGTGATGAAATCCTCGCCCGCGCCGATCGGGTTCTTGGTCGCGTAATAGCCCTCGCGCGGATCGAACATCGCCTCGCCCATGAAGGCGGCGATGCTGATCGGCCCGCCATTGCGGATCCGCTCGGCAATCCGGCTGGCGATGGACATCAGTCGGGGTCTGCCACTTTCACCGGGGCCGGGGCGGGCTCATTCTTCAAGGCGCGATGGATCAGCCAGGCGCCGATGAAGATCATCGGGATCGACAGGATCATGCCCATCGTGATGTAGCCGCGCAGCGCTTCGGGCATGTGCGCATCGGGTTCACGCACGGTTTCCAGCAGGGCGCGCGACAGCCCGTAGAGCACCATGAAGATGCCGGTATTGAGCCCGGGCCGCGACAGGGAGCGGTGCTTCCAGGTGGCGAAATTCACCACCACGAAGATCAAAACGCCTTCCAGCGCCGCCTCGTAGAGCTGGCTCGGATGGCGCAGCGAACAGGTCGGGTCGGAGGCAAAGCGCATCGCCCAGGGCACGTCGGTGACGCGGCCCCACAGCTCGCCATTGATGAAATTCGCCATGCGCCCGAAGAACAGGCCGATCGGCGCCACCACGGCGGCGGCATCGGCGATCCGCCAGAGATCGAGCTTGCGCGCGCGGGCGACGAAGAACAGGGCCAGCCCCACACCGATCAGCCCGCCATGGAAAGCCATGCCGCCCTCGGTGATGCCGCGCACCACCCACCACAGGCGCTCGCCGATCGAATCCGGCTGGGTCATGGCGCCGCGCAGCCCGGTCGCCATGTATTCCCAGGAATAGAAGATGACATAGCCGAGCCGGCCGCCGGCAATCACGCCGATCGTCGCCCACAACAGGAGATCGTCGACATCATCGACCGTGAAGGGCGAGCCCTTCGGCTTGCCGCTGGCCGGCACCCAGAGCTTCGGCCGCCGGGCGAGGCCGACCATGTAGCGCCAGCCGATCAGCAGGCCGGCAATGTAGGCCAGGGCGTACCAGCGGAGGTCAAACGGGCCGATGGAGAAGAGAACCGGGTCGATCAGATCGAAGCTCGGTTGGCAATCTTGCTGCATGTCCGCTCCTGCGCTGGCCTGCCACATTGCATCCGCGGCCCTGAAATCGCATATACGGTCGCGTAAGGAAAGAAGGCCTCGACATGCAAACCCGCAATCCGCTCTTCAACGACCTCGCCGACCTGATGACGGACGCCTTTGCCGCCGCCCAGTCCGCGGGGGAGGAAGCCCAGACCGTATTCCGTGCCCAGGCCGACAAGATGGCCGCGCGCATGGACTGGGTCAGCCGCGAGGAATTCGAGGCCGTCAAGGACGTCGCCCGGGCTGCCCGCGAGGAAGCCGATGCGCTGAAAGCCCGTGTCGAGGCGCTGGAAAAGGCCGCCACAAAGCCGGCCGCCCGCAAGGCCGCGCCGAAAACAGCTGCCAAAAAGCCGGCGGCGAAGAAATCCACGGCGAAAAAGCCCGCAACGCGGTCAAAGAAGAACTAATCCACGATTCGTAACCGCCGGTGCTATTGCCCCGGCTGAAAACCAAGCCCTAGGCTTTGTCCCATGACCTGCGCGATTCGCTGAAGCGTCTCCGCAGCAGGTCCGATTGGGGCAGCCCGCGCGAAAGGACCAGCGCAATGGAACTCGCTACAGAAACCGGCACATTCGAAAGCGATCCGCTCGACGCCGTCGAGCAGGCCGTGATTGCCGAGCAACTGCCCTATGAACGCGACGAGAGCGGCGAGCTGCACATGTCGGCCCCCGGCGCCTGGCGCGATCACCAGATCTGGTTCGCCTGGCGGCCCGATCACGATGCCATCCATATCTGTGCCAGCCTCGAGCTGAAAGCGCCGCGCGCCCGTTTCCGCGAGGTCTGCGAACTGGCGGCCCGGCTCAATGAAAAGCTCTGGTACGGGCATTTCGATGTCTGGGAGGAGGATGGCGGCGTGGTCTGGCGCCATGGTGTGCCGATCCCGCCCGGCGAAACCCTCTCGCCCGCCCAGGCGGCGATGCTGATTTCCGCGGCCCGCGAGGCCGGCGAACGCTTCTACCCGGCTTTCCAATTCCTCGTCTGGGGCGGAAAGACGGTGGAAGAGGCGGCCCAGTCCGCCATGTTCGAAACCATTGGCGAGGCCTGACTTGGCAGACGCAGACAAGATTGCCCTGATCGGGGCCGGCCGCATGGGCGGCGCGCTCGCGGCGGGCTGGCTCCGCGGCAAGGGCAAGGTTGACCCGGAAAACCTGCTGATCTGCGCTCCGCGCGCGACCGAGGAGATGGGCGCGTTGATCCGCGAGCATGGCCTCAAGCGCATTGATGCGCTGGGGCCGCGTACCGCCAAGGGCGTCGGCCTGGTCATCCTCGCCGTCAAGCCGCACGTGTTTTTCGAAATGGCCGACAGCCTGGCAGAAATCCTGCCCGACGATTGCGCCGTCATTTCCGTCATGGCCGGGGTCAATATCCGCACCATGACCGAATTGCTCGGCGACCGGCCGATCATCCGCGCCATGCCCAACACGCCGACCGCCATCGGCAAGGGTGTCATCGTCTGCGCCGCCAATGCCGCCGGTGAGACACGCCGCAAGGAGGCTGACAAGCTGCTCAAGGTTGGCGGACGGGTGGAATGGATTGACGACGAACGCCTGATGGGCGCGGTGACCGGCGTGTCCGGCTCGGGCCCCGCCTATTTCTTCCTGCTCGCCGAATCGCTGGCCGGTGCCGGTGAATCGCTCGGCCTGCCGCGCGAGCTCGCGGAAAGACTGGCGGCCGAAACCCTGGTCGGGGCGGGAGAGCTGATGAAATCCTCGGGCCTGACGCCGCAGGAATTACGCCGCCAGGTGACCTCGCCGAACGGCACCACGCAGGCCGCGCTCGACGTGATGATGGGCGGGTCCGCCCTGCCGGAACTGATGCGTCATGCCGTGGCTGCCGCCGAGCGCCGCTCGCGCCAGCTGGGTGACAGCAACCGGAACTAGCTGTCGGAGCTGGGCGGGATCCAGGGCAAAAGCGCGCGCAGGAAAAGCTGGCCCGAAAACCCGACATCGCCCTGCAAATCCCGGTCGATGCGTACGCCGCGTGTCATCCGCACCACGACGAGGTCATGGTCGGGCAGGATATAGAGCCGCTGGTCGCCGGAACCTGCCGCATAAAAGACATTCGGGAAATTGGCC
>CBDUFA010000239.1:0-3587 GCA_965366295.1 uncultured Hyphobacterium sp. | reverse complement strand
CACCCGCAGGAGGGCAAAGCGGCGGCCGGCGGCCTGGGCGGGGCCGGCAATGGTGAGCCGCCCGGCATCCGGGCCGAGCGTGCCGGTCAGGCGTTCGAAATCCTCGCGTCCGACATCGGCGTGGATGTCGCAGACAATGCGCGAACCCTCGGCGGAGTACTTGATGGCATTCTCGATCAGGTTGACGGCGATCTCGAACAGCTGGTCGCGCTCGCCGACGACATCGGCCTTTTCGTCGCCCTCGAACTCGATGGTGATGTTCTTGGTTTTCGCCAGCGGGGTCAGCGAATCGATCGTGTCCTGTGTCATGGCGGCGAGATCGGCCACGCCGCTGGGCGGCACGTGCTCGTCCATCTCGACGCGGCTGAGCGAGAGCAAATCATTGATCAGGCGGCGCATCCGCTCGGTCTGGTCATGCATGATGGAGAGGAATTTGTCGCGCGCCTCGATGTCTTCGCGGGCATGACCGCGCAGCGTCTCGATGAAGCCGGCCAGCGAGGCGAGGGGGGTGCGTAATTCATGGCTGGCATTGGCGAGGAAATCGGCCCGCATCCGCTCGGCGCGCTTGCTCGAGGTCTCGTCGGCCAGAACCAGGAGAGCGCGCCAGGGAAAGGCGTTGTCGTCCTCGGTGCGCAGCGGGATGACATGGACCCGGACATGGCTTTCGATCGGCGCGAAGGTCGAATACTCGACGACGCGGCCTTTCTCGCCGCGCAACACGCCGCTGACCGCTTCAAGCACTTTGGGCTGACGCAGAGAGGCTGACAGCAGGCCGGATTCCGCGCCAAGCCCGAGGAATTCCTGCGCCGCCGGATTGGCCCGCTCGATCCGGCCGCCGGGCCCGACCAGCAGGACGGGAAAGGGCAGGTGTTCGAGAATTTCGCGTGCGGGAGATGGGGCCGCCGCGGCCGGTTGCGGGATGGCGGCGGGCGGCGCCTGGGAAGGAATCGGCTGCGCGACCGTCGAGACCACGAGGAAATAGATGAAGGACAGGGCGGCAATGGCGGCAGCGGCGGACACGCTCACCCACAGCGAGACCGCCCCGGTCAGGGCGAGAATGACCAGCACCGCGACGGCCATCAGCGTCAGCGCGAAGGTATCGCGGCGGCGCAGGCGCCGGCCTTCGGTCTCGGGGGAAGATTTGTTGCTCAAAATTCACTCGCATCCGGTCCGGTGCGGGCTCATAAGGGCCACAATCCCGATGTCAATCAACCGTTTTTCCGCTGCTGGCCGTGCAGCGGGCAACCCTGCTCCCGGTAGGGAAACATAGTGATATTCGAGAGGTTTATCATGTTCTTCGCTAAAGAATTACTGTTTTTCGATAAATTTTTGTTGACTCTCGAAAAGGCGCGCTTAGGGTGCATCCAAAATTGCCGTCCCTGGCATCAAGAAAGAAGCATGATCAAAAGAACTCTCCTCCTCTCCGCCACGGCGCTCGCTCTGGCCTCCTGTGCATCGACCGCGACGGTGATGCCGGGCATGAATGCAGCGCCGTCCTCGCCGGCCGGCTGGGCGTCAGCATCCGGGGCCGACATGGCCCGGATCGACGACTGGGTGGTCACCTTCAATGATGACCGCCTCTCGGCCCTGATCGACGAAGCCGTCACGGAAAACCCGAGCCTGCTGGCCGCCGAGGCGCGTATCCGCGCCGCCCGGGCCAGTGCGCGAGCCGCCAATGCCGGCCGGATCCCGAGCGTCAGTGCCGATCTGGGTGTCACCCAGCGCGAAACCGATGTCTCCAGCTCGACCACTTACGGTGCCGGGCTGGGCGTGACCTGGGAAGCCGACCTCTGGGGCCGTCTCGCGGCCCGGGCGCAGGCCGGCATGCTGGAATACGAAGCCACCGATGCCGATTTCGAAGGTGCCCGCCTGTCGACGGCGGGCCAGGTCGCACGGGCCTGGTTCTCCCTGCTCGAAGCCCGGCTCCTGCGTGAGCTGGCCGAGCGCGATGTGGATGCCAAGCAACGCTCGCTGGGCCTGATCGAGCGGCGCTTTGAAGCCGGCGTGTCGCGCTCCTCGGACGTGCGCACCTTCCGCTCGGCGCTGGCGTCGAGTGAAGCGGTTCTGGCCTCGCGCCGCCGCGTGGAAGCCGCTTCGGCGCGCAGCCTGGAAATCCTGCTCGGCCGTTATCCGGCGGGCGCGATCGAACACGTGTCGGACCTGCCGGAGTTTGGCGAGCTGGCGGGCCTTGGCGCGCCGGGAGATTTGCTTTCGCGGCGTCCCGATCTGCGCGCCGCCGAAGCGCGCCTCGAAGCGGCCGGCCTGCAGGCCGAGATTGCCCGAGATGCGCTGCTGCCGAGCCTGACACTGCGGGGCACGCTGGATACCGGCGGTGGCGATCCGGCCGATATTTTCGACATCGATACCTATGTCGCCCAGCTGATCGGCGGCCTGACGGCCCCGATCTTCCAGGGCGGCGCCTTGCGAGCCGAGCGCGACCGCGCCGAAGCGGCGGCGGAAGCCCAGTTGCGGGCCTATGCCGGCACCGTGCTGGCCGCCTGGCGGGAAGCCGAAGATGCCATCTTCGCCGACGAGGTCCTGGCCCAGCGCGTCGATGCGCTGCGCGATGCCTATGAACAGGCCGCGGCGGCCGAGGAACTCGTGATCCGCCAGTACGGGTCCGGTCTCGCCACCGTGTTTGAACTGCTGGACGCCCAGAGCCGTAGAATTGCGGCAGAAGGGCAATATATCTCGGCGCGCCGCGAGCGTGCCACCAACCGTGTTGATATCTATCTCGCAATCGGCGGCAGCTTTGATGCGCCCGATCTGCGGACTTTTGAGGGTTAGGAGACCGTTATGAGCAAGATCGGTGGACGTATAATCGCGATTGGCCTGCCACTGGGTGTGGCGCTGCTCATCGTATTCGCGCTGTTCATGATGAACGCGACGGCTCCGCAAGCGGAGCGCACCTCGGCGGAGCCACGCCCCGTGGCGGTGTTTGCCGCGCCGGTGGAACAGTCGGACGTGGTGCTGACGGTCCAGACCCAGGGTGAAGTCAGCCCGATGATCGAGATCGATTTGGTGCCGCAAGTCGCGGGCCGGATCGAATATGTGAACCCGAATTTCATCGAAGGCGGTTTCTTCGAGGCCGGTGAAACCCTGATCCGGATCGAGGATGCCGATTATCGCCTCGCTGTGACCCGCGCGGAAGCCCAGGTCGCGCAAGCACGCCAGACGCTGGTACGCGAGGAAGCCGAAGCCGATCTCGCCGCCCGTGAATGGGAAGAGCTCGGCGAAGGCCAGGCCTCGGCCCTGACGCTTCGTCAGCCGCAAATGGCACAGGCGCGGGCCTCGCTTGCCGCGGCGGAAGCCCAGTTGCAGGAAGCCCGGCTGAACCTCCAGCGCACGCGGATTTCCGCGCCGTTTGACGGGCGTGTCCGGGTGAAGTCGGCGGACCTCGGCCAGTATGTGGCCCCGGGCACCCGCCTCGGCGAAGTGTTCGCGACGGACGCGGTGCAGGTGCGCCTCGCCCTGACCGACTCGCAGCTGGCCATGCTGAATATCCCGATCGCTTTCCAGGCGTCGGAACAGAATCCGGCTCCGGGCGTGACGCTTTCGGCAGTGGTCGCCGGCCAGCACCGCGAATG
>CBDUFA010000238.1:0-3587 GCA_965366295.1 uncultured Hyphobacterium sp. | reverse complement strand
CGAATTGCAGAAATTCTGGGACGGGACGTCACTCCCCGCCGATCAGCTCCCGGACATCCGCCACGAACGCTTCCAGCGAGGGGTGGTGGATATACATCATGTGGCCGGCCTCATAATAGGCAAAGCGCACGCGGTCGGGATCGAAGCCCGGCTGGTTGAACATCAGCTCTGCCGCGAAGAAGGGCGTTGCCAGATCGTAATAGCCCTGCGCCACCAGCACTTCGAGATCCGAGTTCTGGCGCATCGCCGTGGCCACCCAGGGCGTCAGGTTCACATAGGCCGAACCCTGGCCGATCGAGCGGTCCCACTGTGTCGCCGTCGGAATGTCGATCACCGAGTATTCCTGCGTGATGTCGACGCCGAGCGTGTCGGTGAAATAGTGCAGCATCGCCGCGGTATAGCCGCCATCAATGCCATAGGCGGACGGGTCGTATTCCGGCCCTTCGCTGACGGCATCGGCCTCGGCACCGGTAAAGCGGCTGTCCAGCCGGCCCACGGACAGGCCTTCATCGCGCAAAAGCTCGCGCATGAAGCGGCCGAGATTGACGCGCAGATTGGCGCGCATCAGGTAATCTTCCGACAGGCCGATGAAGCCGGAAAGCTCGGCGGCCACGGCGCGGCGCTCGGCTTCCGGCAGGCTCGCCCCGCGCAAGAGCGCCGGCATGTAGGTGTCATAGGCAAAATCGCGGGCATCCTGGATGAAGGCCTCGATATCGCCATTCCACGCCGCGCGGTCCACGCGCTCATGATACCAGGCGGTCGCGGCAAAGCCGGGCATCAGGCCGACAAAGCCGACATCATTGCCCTCGGACGTGTCGTCAAAGCGGAAATCCAGCACGGTGGAGATCAGCGCCACCCCGTTGAAGGAGACGTCCGTCCAGCCGCCCTGCATCTCGTTCAGAAGCGCGGCGATCCGCGTCGTGCCATAGCTTTCGCCGAGCAGGTATTTCGGCGAGTTCCAGCGCCGGTTCTCGGTCAGCCAGCGGCGGATGAAAGCGCCCAGCACGCGGGCATCCTCGCGGATTCCCCAGAATTGCTCGGTGTCCGCCTCGCCCAGCGGCCGGCTCCAGCCCGTGCCCACCGGGTCGACAAAGACGAGATCGGCCTGGTCGAGGATGGAGAGGTGATTTTCCACGATGGAATAGGGCGCGGCGCCATCATCGCGCGCATCCGAGGGCAGATCGACACGGTAAGGACCGAACACGCCCATGTGCAGCCACAGGCTCGCCGATCCGGGGCCGCCATTGAAGATGAAGGCGACCGGGCGGCTCTCGCGGTCATCCACGCCCTGGCGGATATAGGCGGTCGAGAAGATCGAGGCATAGGGCTCGCCCTCATCGTCGGCCATATAGGTCTCGCCCGCGATCACCGAATAGCGCACCCGCTGGCCATTGGCCGTGATCTGGCCCTCGCTCTCATAGACGCGGCTGCCATCCTCGCGGATGTTCGACGGTGCTTCCTGTGCAGCAGCAGTGCAGGCGCCAAGCGCGATAACGGCCAGCAAGGACATCCAGCGTGTCATGAAACCCTCCCGATTTTCTGCGCGGAAGATAAAGCCTTCACGCCGCAACGCAAATTACGATAAAGCGAGGCCATGAATTACCGCCACGCCTTCCACGCCGGCAATTTCGCCGATGTCCTGAAACACGCCGTCCTGGCGCAATGCTTTGCGCATCTGAAGAAGAAGGACAAACCCTTCCGCTTCATCGACACCCATGCCGGGATCGGAGTCTACGACCTCACCTCCAGCGAGGCGCAGCGCAATCCGGAATGGCAGGGCGGCATCGCCCGCGTGCTGGCCGCGGCCCGCCCGCCCGCCGTGGACGCGGCGCTTGCCCCTTATCTCGACATCATCCGCGCGATGAATACCGGCGACACGCTGACCGCCTATCCCGGCTCGCCGGAACTGGCCGCCCGGCTCGCCCGCAAGGATGACCGGCTGCAATTGTGCGAGCTTCACGCGGCCGACGCGAAAACGCTGGACAAGCGCTATGTCCGCGATGCCCGCGTGAAGGTGGAGGCGCGTGATGGCTACAAGGCGCTGCCCGCCCTGGTGCCGCCGAAGGAAAAGCGCGGCCTGGTGCTGATCGATCCGCCCTTCGAGCATCGCGACGAGATGGCCCACATGGCCGAGGCCGTGCGCCGCGCGGTCACGAAATGGCCGACCGGCACGTTCGTGTTCTGGCGCCCGCTGAAGGATTTGTGGGCGTCCGAGCGCTTCGATGTCGGACTGGCCGAATGGCTGTTCGAGGAAGGGCTCGCCACGCCGGAGAAAATCCTGCGCGCCGATCTCTGGGTCCGCGACCTGGAAAGCGAGGGTAAGCTGGCCGGCGCCGGCGTGGTCGTCCTCAACCCGCCCTTCACGCTGGAGGAACAATTGCTCGCCCTTTTACCCTGGCTGGCGGAGACGCTGGCGCAGGGCGAGGGGGCCGGCTGGCGGCTGGATGGCTGTGCCACCGATGAAAGCCTGTCGGTGGAGGAGTTCTAGCCCAGCCGCTGCGTGAACGCGGGCCATTCGTCTGCGGGCGGCGCCGACCTTTCCCCTCCCCCTGTGTGGGGAGGGGTAAGGGTGGGGGCATTTTGGATAACACCCCACCCTGACGGCTCCGCCGTCTTCCCTCCCCATCAAGGGGAGGGGAAGCACGGTCTCAGGCTGCGTGAACCATCCCGTGAACGGGGGAGGAAAAGCTCAGTACTCCTCCTCCTCCCAGAACGGATACCAGGGCGGCATGTCCGATGACGGTTTCAGCGGGAAATCCGGCTTGCGTTTTTCCAGGAAGCTCATCACGCCCTCGGCCGCATCCGGGCTCATCCCGGCATGCAATATGGCTTTCGATTCGATCCGGTGCGCATCCATCGGCGTGACCGGGCCGAGCATGCGCCAGGCCATCTGGCGCATCATGGCGACCGAGACCGGCGAGGTCGTCTCCGCCAGCTCATGCGCATAGGCCTGCGCCGCTGGCAATAGCTCATCCCTTTCGTACACCGCTTTCAGGAGCCCGGCCTCATGCGCTTCCTCGGTCAGGAAGGTGCGGCCCGACAAGGCCCAGTCCATGGCGGTCGACACGCCCACCACGCGCGGCAGGAACCAGCTCGCCGCCCCGTCCCAGGCGATTCCGCGGCGCGAGAAGGGATAGGCCATCTTCGCGCCCTTCATGCCAAAGCGCACATCCATGGGCAGGATCATCGTCGCGCCGATACCCACGGCCGGTCCGTTGATGGCGGCGATCACCGGCTTCACCGATTCCCAGATCCGCAAATTCATCACCCCGCCGCTGTCGCGCCAGCGCGGATCGCTGTCGTCCAGCTCGCCATCGGCCTTGGCCTGGCTGACCGCGTTGAAGGTCTCGGCGCCGAGCGACAGGTCCGCCCCGGCGCAAAACGCGCGCCCCGCCCCGGTGAAGATCACCGCGCGCACCGCGTCATCGGCGTCGGTCTCGTCCAGCGCCGCGCAGACATCGTCGCGCATCTCGTGGGTGAAGGCGTTCATCGCCTGGGGCCGGTTCAGCGTAATGGTCGCCACCGGTCCCTCGACCGTCAGCTCGATCGTGTTGAATGCCATGGGCGGATTCTCTTTTCAGTCAGAC
>CBDUFA010000237.1:0-3641 GCA_965366295.1 uncultured Hyphobacterium sp. | reverse complement strand
ATCGCGGCGGGCTGGTGCTGTTGTCGCGGATCTTCATCTACTTCGTCCTGATCGGGCTGCTGTTCGCCCTGAAAGGCCGGTTCCGGCGCTGATGGCGCTGGTGCTTGCCTCCGCTCTTGCCGCGGTCCTTTTGCCGACCGGGTGCACGTTGCCGGGCTGGAGTTTTTGCGTGCGCATGCCGCCGGGCGCGGTGATGGAAGTTGCGCAGGATGAGGGCAGTGCCTTCACCTACGGCTTTACAATGGCCGATGGCTCGCGCGCGGAGATCATTGTTGGCGATGCGGTCGAGCCGCCACGCGGCGGATCCTGGTCGGAACGGCGCCAGGGGCTCGAGACGGTCCGGTGGCAGGCCGGCGGTGATGGCCGGATCGATTACTACATCGAGCGGGTCTGGGCGGAATCGGCCGGCATTCCGCGCTGGTTGATGGCCCGGGTGATCGCGTCCGAGGCGGGCGAAATCGACGCGGCCGAGAGCCTGATCTACACCTTGCGGTCCTGCGATCCGGGCATGTGCCCCGCCCCGGGACCCGTCGGCGGCGGCAGCGAATAGCCGCCAAGCTGTTTTTGTGTTGCATCCGAAGCCGCGTCCATCTGCATCCAAGCGGGAGATACAAGGAGTTTCCCGTCATGCTTTCCGCCCTGCTTGCGCTTTCCCTTAACGCCACAGCCTTCCCGTCTGCCCCAGCCGATTTCCATTTCGGCGCCGGTCCGGACGCGCATGATTTCGCAGCGCTTTGCGACAGCCATACGGTGCGCGAGCTCGACCCGGCGGAATTGCCGCTGGCCACAACAAGCCATGTCCAGGTGGACTGCGACGGCTATGCCTATTTCGGCGCAGGCCGGTTGGCGGAATTCGTGTTTGCCGACGGTGCGCTGACGCATGTCTGGGTGCTGGTCGAGGCGAGCGATCTCGACCCGCTCCAGGCCCGCTTCGAAGCCGAATTCGGCGCACCGGATGCGCAGGCCCCGGTGTTCGCCGCCTTTTTCGCGGACCGCGCCGCGGTGCGCCGCGACGTGCCTGAAGCGCTGTATTATGGCGAGACCGCCGCGCCGCTGTTCGAAGCCTTTTTCTCGCAATAGCGGCGACGGGCCGGAGGGTTATTCGGCGGCGGCGACCTGGTCTGGCGCGCCGTCGATCTCGACCTGGGCGTTGAGCAGGGTCTGCGTTTCCGTCCACGCTGCCTCGGTGGTCTCGGCACCGAAGAAAATCCGCATGGATGCATCCAGCATCGGACCGTAGAGCAAGGTGCCCTCGGCGTCGTCCTCGACGTGGAAGCCCTCGGTCGTGGCTTCAAGACGATCCCAGTAGGCCCGGACCATGGCCCAGTAATCCGCCGTTGCCGCCCAGTATGAATCGGCGCGGCCGTCATTCGGCAGATCGGTGCGGGCATAGGTGTTGACGCCGACTTCGCGAACCAGCGGGGTGGCATTGCCGTTCTCGTCAATGACCAGCTTGGTGTTGTCCTGTTCATGGACCCAGCCCCAGGGCGTCACCACATGGCGGTTGACCGCCTCGATCGCGTCATAGTCTGTCCGGGTCGTGTCGTCGCGCCGCGGCAGCGGGCGCCAGGACGTATCCGGCTCCCAGGTGGAGATGGTGCCATCGTGTTCCCAGCGGGCCAGGCCGGCATAGCGCGGGCTGTCATCCACCTGGTAGACACTCTGCGACCAGGCGCCGGCGGCCTGTGCGGCGTCGATCTCGACCATGTCCCAGTCATCATGACCCCGGAACGCCATGATCCGGGCCGGCTCGTATTCCCAGTCCTGGCGCCAGTGCTTGATCACCATGGCGTCTTCATCCTGGCTGGTCAGCAAGAGGTGCTGGAGGACGATCACATCACCGCTGTCCTCGATCACCCGGACGACTTCCCAAGCGCCGGTGTGCTTGTCGTCCGCGAACTCATAGCCGTCCTGCAAGGCTACCGTCTCGCGAAAGTCGAACGTCACATGATATTCGCCTGCCATGGCCAGGATGGCGGCGCGGTCGCGCTGGAAGTCCGCCTCGCTGTGCGTATCGAGCGGCGCAGGATCGCGCCTCATCGACGCGCCTTCGTTTGGCGTCGTGGCGCAGGCGGCGAGGCCCATGGTCAGGGCAGCGGCGGCAATCGGTCGGAACAACATGGACTTTCCCCTCGGGTTCGGCTCTGAAGTTGGCCAATTGTTATCGCAAACGATTCTTACTTGCAATCGCAAAACGAGGCTGACATACAGCCAGGGATCGAATTGAGAACGATTTGCAAGAGGGGATATCCATGCCGTTTCGTGTCACCTGCCTCGCGTCTTCCTGCCTGCTCGGCCTCGCGGCTTTGCCCTATCCAGCGCTGGCACAGGACGCGCCGGACACGCGCCAGGACGTGGAGGACGTGGTCCTGGTGACCGCTACACGAACAGAGATCCCGGCCTTCACCTATCCGGGACAGGTCTCGGTGATCGATCGGGAGACGCTGGAACTGACAGCCCCCTACACGCTGGAAACGCTGCTGCGGCAATTGCCGGGGGTCGAGGCGGGCGGCGGACCGCGCCGGACCGGGCAGACGCTGACCGTGCGTGGCCTGTCGCGCGAGAATGTGACCCTGCTGCTCGACGGTGCCCGGCAGAATTTCAACTCCGCGCATGACGGCATTTTCTTTGTCGACCCGGCGCTCGTATCCTCCGTGGAATCGGTGCGGGGGCCGGCCTCGGCGCTTTACGGGTCGGGCGCGGCGGCCGGGGTGATCGCCTTCGAGACGGCTGACGCGGCCGATTTGCTCGGGCCCGGCCAGACGGGCGGTGCCCGCGCCACCGCCGGTTACCGCTCGGTCAATGGCGAGGTCGCGGCATCGGGCGCGGTATTCGGGGTCAATGGTCCGCTGGATGCCCTCGCCTATGTGTCGCGCCGCGAGAGCGGTGATATCGCGCTCGGGTCCGGCAGCGATCTGCCCGCCGATGACCAGTCCACATCCGCCCTGTTCAAGCTGGGGCTGGAGGCCGCGCAGGGGATCCGCCTGGAGGGCTCATGGCAGGCCTTCAGAGGCCAGGCCCGGGAGCCGAATAACGGACAGGGCAATAACCCGACCGGCCAGCTCAACCCGCTCGTGGACAAGGACATCACCACCGACACCTTCAACCTGTCCGGCCAGCTGGCACCCGCCGGCACATTTCTCGATCTCAATGTGACGCTCTACCGGAGTGTTTCCTCGGTCGAGGAGACGGAGACCGTGGGCGGCCGCGTGGTGGACCGCGAACTGGAAAGCCGGGGTTTCCGGGCGGACCAGCGCTTTGAATTCAATCTCGGCCCCGGCGACGCTGCGCTGACCGTGGGCGGCGAGCTCTACGAGGACAGCCAGTCGGGCTATGATTCCACTGCGGCGAACTCCGTCCGCGGCGGCGTCCCGGATGCGCGCACCCGCTTCTCCGGCCTGTTCGCCCAGCTGGAGGTAACGGCGCACAACCCGTTCGGATTGCCGGGCGAGCTCGTCCTGCTGCCGGGTGTGCGGTTTGATCACTATGACAGCGCCTCGATGCTGGCCGGAGACAATCGCGATGACCGGGTGTCGGGCCGGTTCGGCGTCAGCTATGCGCCGAACGAGACTTTCCTGGTCTTTGCCAACCGGGCGCAGGCCTTCCGTGCGCCCTCGGTGAACGAGATCTATCTCGACGGC
>CBDUFA010000236.1:0-3680 GCA_965366295.1 uncultured Hyphobacterium sp. | reverse complement strand
CTGGGTCCCTGCTTCATGTGCCCGCGAATGCGGGTATCGCAGGGATGACGAATTAAGCTCTGCCAACTCTGCATCTGCTCTCCCCCTTCCCTGCCATGCCCCGTTGCAACTGACTGACCGGTCAGTTATAAGCGGCGCCATGAACGCCACCCCTCAGCCACAACCCGCAAGGCGGCGCCCCGAAGAGCGCCCCGACGAGATCCTTTCCGCCGCCCTGGAGATTTTCACCGAGAAGGGCTTTGCCGCCGCGCGCGTGGACGACATCGCCCGGCGCGCCGGTCTCTCCAAGGGCGCGGTCTATCTCTATTTCGATAGCAAGGAGGCGATGCTGAAAGCGCTGGTGGAGCAATCCGCCGGGCGCATTGCCAGCGCCGCGTCCACCCTGTCCCTGATGGGCGCCGACACCGATCCGGAGCAGGCCTATCGCGCCATCCTCAAAATGGCGCTGACCGCGCTCGCCGATCCCGACATATCCGCCGCCCCCCGCCTTGTCCTCGCCGAGGCCGGGCAGTTTCCCGAGCTGGCGCAATTCTACCGCAAGCGGGTGATCGAGGTCGGCCGCATGGCGATCACCCACCTGATCCGCACCGGCGTGAAGAACGGCCATTTCCGCGATGTTGCCGACGAGGCGGCCCTGCTCGCCTTCATGGGCCCGGCGGTGGCGCAGATGATGCTCTCCACCGTGTTCCGGCTGGAAGACGACCCCGATCTCGACCCCGGCGACCTGGCCGATGCCATCGCCGATATTGTGCTCAACGGGCTCAAGCCCCGAGGCGATAATGATGCGTAAGCTGGTCCTGCTTCTCCCCGTCCTGCTCGCCGCCTGCGGCGAAGCCCCAAACGATCACTATCTCGGTTATGCCGAGGGCGATTATCGCCTGATCGCGCCGGAAACCGCCGGGCGCATCGCCAGCGTCCGCGTCGCGGAAGGCGAAGCGGTCGAGGCCGGCACGCTCCTGTTCGAGCTCGACAGCACGCAGGAAACCGACCAGCTCGCCGCCGCGCAATCGCGTGTCGAAGCGGCGTCGGCCCGCTTCGACGATGCCGCCGCCGGGGGCCGTGAGCCCGAAATCGCCGCCGCCCGCGACCAGCTCGCCGCGGCCCGGGCGACCCAGCGCGAAGCGAGCGATAATCTGGAACGCCAGCGCGAACTGTTTGCCCAGGGCATTGTCCCGCGCGCCCGGCTGGATGAAGCCGAGTCCGCTGCCAGCTCCGCCAATGCGCGCGTTGCCGAGTTGCGCCAGCGCCTCACCCTGACCGCCCTGCCCGCACGGGAGAACCAGCTGCGCGCCCTCACCGCCGAGGCCGCTGCCGCCGAGGCCGAGCGCGACCGGCTGCGCGAGATGATCGACCGGCGCAGCGTGGCGGCGCCATCCGCCGGGCGAATTGATCGCCAGATCCGCTATGAGGGCGAGCTGGCCGGGCCCAGCCAGCCCGTGCTGCGGCTATTGCCCGATGACGCCCTGCATGCGGTGGTCTTCATTCCGGAACCGGAAATCGGTGACTGGCAGACCGGCGATCGGCTGGCGGTCAGCTGCGCCTCCTGCGCGGACGGGCTGCATGTCACGCTGCGCAGCATTGATCCGGAGCCCTCTTTCACGCCGCCCGTGATCTATTCCGAGGACCAGCGCGAACGCCTGGTTTTCCGCGCCGAGGCCGTGTTCGAGGGCGATGCCCCGCCACCCGGCACGCCGCTCACCTTCACGGCAGATTGACGCCATGAGCGAGACCGCCATCCGCGTGGAAGGCCTGACCAAGCGCTTCGGCGAGAAAACCGTGGTGGATGATTTCTCTATGGAAGTGCCGAAAGGCGCGATCTACGGCTTCCTCGGGCCGAACGGGTCGACAATCCGCATGATGTGCGGCCTTTTAAAGCCCGATGCCGGCGGCGGCGAGGCCCTCGGTCTCGACATTCTCACCCAGCCCCGCGAGATCAAGTCGCGCGTCGGCTACATGACCCAGCGTTTCTCGCTCTATGGCGATCTCACCGTGCGCGAGAATCTCGATTTCATGGCGCGCCTCCATGCCCTGCCGAAGGCGAAGGACAAGGTCACCGCCGCCATGGAGGAATACAATCTCGCCCCGCGCGCGCGGCAGATGGCCGACACGCTGTCCGGCGGCTGGAAACAGCGCCTTGCCCTGGCGGCGGTCTCGCTGCACGCGCCCGGCCTCCTCTTGCTGGATGAACCGACGGCGGGCGTCGACCCGAAGGCGCGGCGCGATTTCTGGGACCGGATCCGCCATCTCGCGCGCCAGGGCGTCACCGTGCTGGTCTCCACCCACTACATGGATGAAGCCGTGCAGTGCGATTACATCGCCTATATCGCCTACGGCAAGAAGCTGATTGATGCGCCCTCGGGCGAGATCGCCGACCGCGTCGGCCTGTCGACCTGGCGCATCGAGGGCAAGGGGCTGCAGCCTATCCAGGACGCGCTGGAAGGCGCGGACGGCGTCGACCAGATCGCGCGCTTCGGTGCATCCATGCATGTCTCGGGCAAGGACGAGGCGAAGCTGAAACGCGCCGTGCAGCAATTTGCAGGACGAGAGGGCATCACCGTCGCGCCGGCGAAAACCGGGCTGGAAGAAGCCTTCATCTACCTGATGAGCGGGGCGGAGGACAATTTCTCATGATGGCCTCGCTGTCGCGCATTCTCGCCGTACTGATGAAGGAATTCATCCAGATGCGCCGCGACCGGCTGACCTTCGCGATGATGATCGGCATCCCGCTCGTCCAGCTCCTCCTGTTCGGCTATGCAATCAATACCGATCCGCGCCATTTGCCCACCCTGGTCGAGCTCGGCGATGACGGCCCGGCCGTGCGCGCCATCATCGAGACGATGGAAAACTCCAACTATTTTGACATCCAGGGCACGATCGCACCGGGCGAGGCGGACACCGCGCTGCGCCGCAACGAGACCACCTTCATCCTTGTCATTCCACCCGGTTTCGAACGCGACCTGTTGCGCGGCGAACGTCCGGACGTGCTGCTCGATGTCGACGCGTCCGACCCGGTGGCCGCCGGGGCCGGGGCCGGGGCATTCCCGCAGATCGTCAATCGCGCGCTGGCCAGCTATGGCGCCGCGCAGCCTGCGGCCAACCCGGTGATCCACCGGCGCTACAACCCGGCGGGCCAGACAGCAATGAACATCGTGCCCGGCCTGCTGGGCATCATCCTCACCATGACCATGGCGATGATGACATCCATGGCCATTACCAAGGAGGCCGAGCGCGGCACGCTGGAAACCCTGCTCGCCACGCCCACCCGGCCGCTGGAAGTGATGGCCGGCAAGATCGCGCCCTACGTGCTGGTCGGGGCCATGCAGGTCATCCTGATGCTGCTCGCGGCGCGCTACCTGTTCGGCGTGCCCTTCTGGGGCGATCCGCGCGCCTTCGGCCTCGCCGTGACGCTGTTCATTCTCGTCAATCTCTCGCTCGGCTTCCTGTTCTCGACCCTGGCGCGGACACAGATGCAGGCCATGCAGATGACTTTCTTCGTCTTCCTGCCCTCCATTCTCCTGTCCGGATTCATGTTCCCCTTCGCGGGCATGCCGGCCTGGGCGCGGACCATCGGCGAAGCCATTCCGGCGACGCATTTCATCCGTGCCGTGCGGGCGATCATGCTGAAAGGTGCGGATCTCGGCGATGTGCTGCCCGATTTGTGGCCGCTGGCGATCATCTTC
>CBDUFA010000235.1:0-3687 GCA_965366295.1 uncultured Hyphobacterium sp. | reverse complement strand
CGTGCTCTACGCGATCGCCGTGGTCGAGGATCCCTATGGCCAGGCGGCGGCAGGTAATGGCTCGCCATTGCCGGTTGGTCTTTTTGTTGATGCCGAGATCGAGGGCCGTACGGTGCATGATGCCTATGTCATGGCGCGCTCGGCCTTGCGGGGGGCCAATTCGATCTATGTCGCTGCACAAGGCGGCCGCCTGTCGGTGCGCCAGATCAGCGTGATCTCGTCTTCGCCGGACCGCCTGATCGTGGCGGGCAATATCGCCGCTGGCGAGATGGTGATCACCTCGCCGGTTCGCGCCGCCAGCGATGGCATGCGGATCACGACCTATGACCAGGACGGCGACGAGATTGCAGACCTGTCGGCAGATTTCGCAGCCGAGCAGGACGCCGAAGACGATGATGACGCTGCTGACGAGAGTGAAGGTGGCGAAGCCGCCAACCTCGCCAGCGCCGAATAACGAGACGACCGCACATCAAGGAGGCGGTAATGACCGACCCGAACAATCATTCCGAGCATAATGGCATCATCGCCTGGTGGGCCCAGAATTCCGTGGCCGCCAACCTTCTCATGATCGTGGCGATCATTGGCGGTATCATCGGCTATTTCCAGATGAACCGCGAGGTCTTCCCGTCCGCCTCCTTCCCGGCGGCCGAGATCAGCGTGGCCTGGCCCGGTGCCTCGCCTCGTGAGGTCGAGGAGCAGATCGTTGTCCGGCTCGAGGAAGCGATCGCCGATGTCGACGGGATCGACACGATTTCGTCCACGGCCAGTGAAGGATCGGCCTACATTTTTGTGCGCGGGCGCAATTCCGTGAACATGATGGAATTCGTCGACCAGATCGAACAGCGCGTGAATTCGGTCAATAATCTGCCGCCTTCATCCTACCGCCCGAATATCGTGCAATCGCGTGACCGCCAGCAGATCATCATCTTCGCGGTCCACGGAAATCTCGAACGCCGGGAGCTGCAGCGCATTGCCGAGGAAATCCGCGACGAGGTGGCCTCCACCGTGCCGGGGGCCTCGCTGGTCGATCTGATGGCGGTGTTGCCGGAAGAAGTGTCGATCGAGGTCAATGAAGAAGCGATGCGCCGCTATGGCCTGACCTTCGACGAGATTGCACGCGCCGTGCGCAATTCCTCGCTCAATGCTTCAGCCGGCCAGGTCCGGACCGATGTCGGCGATGTAAACCTGACCGCGCGCCAGCTGGCGGATACCGAAGAAGATTTCGGCAATATTATCATTCGTCAGACGTCGGCCGGCGGGACGATCCGCATCAATGATGTGGCGATGGTCATCGATGGCCTGACCGATGCCAATATCCATGGCACGTTCAATGGCGAGACGATGGCGCTGATTTCCGTCGTGTCGAGTTCGAATACCGACATTGTCGCGGCCGCCGATGGCGTGGCTGACTTCATCGAGCGCCGCAACCAGACGCTTCCCGAAGGCGTGCAGCTGACGCCGTGGCTCGATGCGTCTGACGATTATCGCGGCCGCATGGAAACCATTTTCAACAGCGCCACGCTCGGCATGGCCCTCGTGCTGCTCACGCTGCTCCTGTTCCTGCGCCCCGTCGTGGCGTTCTGGGTCACGGTCGGTATCGGCGTGGCCTTCCTTGGCGCGATCATGTTCCTGCCGGCACTCGGCGTGACGCTGAACATGCTGTCCCTGTTCGCCTTCCTGATCGTGATCGGCATCGTGGTCGATGACGCCATCATCGTTGGCGAAAATATCCACAACCGCGTGGAGCGCGGGGAGACCGGTCTGACCGCAGCCGTGATCGGCACTCAGATGGTGATGAAGCCGGTGATCTTCGCCGTGATCACCACGATCATGATGTTTGCGCCCTGGATGCTGCTGTCCGGTCCGGAAGTGCAATACACCAGCCAGATCTCGATCGTGGTGATCGCCGCGCTGGCCTTCTCGCTGATCGAATCCCTGCTCATCCTGCCGGCCCACCTGGCGCACCTGAAACCGCAGGAAAACAAGGGCTTCATGAAGCCCTTGCTGGACCTGCAGGAGCGCATCGCGGATTCGATGATCTGGTTTGCGCGGCACGTATACCGCCCGCTGGCCGTGTTTGCGGTGAAGCGGCGCTATACGACGCTGATCGGCTTCATCGGAATTTTCCTGTTCGCCATCACGATGCAGACCACCAACCGGGTCGGCTTCTCCTTCATGCCGAACATTGAAAGCACGATGATCCAGGCCACGATCCAGCTTGCCGAGGGCACGCCCTGGTCGCGGACCGAACAGGTGCGCGCCCAGTTCGAAGCCGCCGAGATCGCGACACAGGAGCATTACCGCGAAATGTATCCCGATGCGGGTGACATGCTGCTTGGCAGTGCCGTGCTGGCGACCGATGGCCGCGTCCGGGCGTGGATCACCTTGCCGGAACCGCCCGTGCGTCCCGGTGAGACACCGACGGCCGACGTCGCCCAGCTGATCCGTGACAATCTCGGTCCGATCCCGGATGCCCAGGAAGTTCGTCTCGATACGACGCTGAACAGCGGTGGATCGACCATGCAGTTCGCTCTGAGCCATAGCGATCTCGACGTGCTGCGGGCCGCGGCGGACGACCTCAAGAACCAGTTGCGGACCTATGGTGTGCTCTATGATGTGGTCGACAATCTCCAGTCCTCGACCGACGAGCTCCAGTTCACGCTTCGCCCGGATGCCCAGGCACTCGGCCTGACGCTGTCGGACGTGACGCGCCAGATCCGCCAGGCCTTCTATGGTGAGGAAGTGCAACGCTTGCCGCGCAACGGACAGGATGTCCGCGTGATGATCCGGTTCCCGCGTGAAGCCCGGGCTTCGCTCGACACGCTGAACGATTTCCGGATCCGCACGTCCGATGGCCGTGAAGTGCCGCTTTCGGCCGTGGCCGAGGTAGAGTTCGCACCGGGTCTCAACCGGATCCGCCGCCGTGACCGGATGCGGACCGTGACGGTCAGCGCCGAGCTGTCGGACCCGGCTGCGCGCGGTGAGGTGAACCAGAGCCTGGAAGCCGACTTCTTCCCGGAATGGCAAGCCCGCTTCCCGGGTGTCAGCCGCGAAGAGACCGGCCAGTCCGAAGGCCAGCAGGAATTCCTGCAGGAGCTGATCGTGCTGCAAATCATCGTGCTCGGCTCGATGTATGTGCTGCTGGCGGTCGCCTTCCGGTCCTATGCCCAGCCCCTGCTGATCATGCTGGCCATCCCGTTCGCCTATGCCGGCGCGGTATTCGGCCACGCCATATTCGGCATCTCGATCGCCCTGTTCTCCTATTTCGGTGTCGGGGCGGCCGCGGGCGTGGTGATCAATGACAACCTCGTCCTGGTCGATTTCGTGAACCGGCTGCGGGCCAACGGGGTGGGGGCCTTCCAGGCGCTGATCGATGCGGGCGTGCAGCGCTTCCGCCCGATCATCCTGACCTCGGCGACGACCTTCCTCGGCATCCTGCCGATGATGGGCGAGACCTCGACCCAGGCGGCCTTCCTCAAGCCGATGGTCGTGGCGCTGGGCTTCGCCGTTGTCTTCGCCCTGTTCCTCACCCTGTTCCTGGTGCCGGCACTGTATGCCATCGGTGTTGATATCAAGCGCTTCTTCACCGGTCTCTGGACCGGCAAGAAGCAGCCGAAGCTGGGCTCGTCCTATCACGAGACCGAGGGCGGCGAGCCGGAGACCGATGTCGGGTCCATCCAGCCTGCC
>CBDUFA010000234.1:0-3698 GCA_965366295.1 uncultured Hyphobacterium sp. | reverse complement strand
CAAGAAAAGCCAGGTCACCCAGTCGCAATTCTCCGGCCGGATCGAGAAGGAAGAAGGTCATGGCGCCGTGGAATGGGCGGTCACCTGGTCGCTCGTCGGTTTCGGCGATTCCGATGGCTTCATCCAGTCCTATTGCAACACGGTACCCACACCCCAGGGCGGCTCACACGAGCAGGGCTTGCGCAATGCCTTGACCAAGGGGCTGCGCGCCTATGCCGAGCTGGCCGGGGTGAAAAAGGGCAATCTGATTACGCCGGAAGACGTGATGGGCGGTGCCGGTGCGCTGGTCTCGGTCTTCATCCATGACCCGGAATTCCAGGGCCAGACCAAGGACCGGCTGGCCACACCCGAGGCGACGCGCATTGTCGAAACCTCGGTCCGTGACCGGTTCGATCACTGGCTGGCAGGCTCGCCCAAGGAAGCCGACATTCTCCTGTCCTGGGTGATCGAACGCGCCGAAGACCGGATGCGCCGCCGCAAGGAAAAGCAGGTCAAGCGGCAGACCGCGTCCCGCAAGCTGCGCTTGCCCGGCAAGCTCGCCGATTGTTCGCGCGCCGGGTCCGACAATACCGAGCTATTCATCGTCGAGGGCGATTCCGCCGGTGGCTCCGCCAAGCAGGCGCGCAACCGGGAGACCCAGGCCATCCTGCCGCTGCGTGGCAAGATCCTGAACGTCGCGTCGGCCACCGCCGACAAGATGGCGGCCAACCAGGAGATCAGCGACCTCCTTCTGGCCCTCGGTGTGCAGACCGGCGCAAAATTCAACCCGGATGACCTGCGTTATGAGCGCGTCATCATCATGACCGACGCCGATGTCGATGGCGCCCATATCGCGGCCCTGCTCATCACCTTCTTCTACACGGCCATGCCACGGCTGATCGAAAGCGGCCGCCTCTACCTGGCCCAGCCGCCACTCTATCGCCTGACGCAGGGATCGAAGACGGTCTATGCGCGCGATGATGCGCACCGCGAAGAGCTCCTGAAATCGGAATTCAAGGCCGGCGCGAAAGTCGATGTCGGGCGCTTCAAGGGCCTCGGTGAAATGACGCCCTCGCAGCTGAAAGCCACGACGATGGACCCCAAGCTGCGCCAGTTGGCGCGCGTCACGTTCGACGCTTCGGGACGGCCCGCCTTCGAAGCCCTGGTCGAGACCCTGATGGGCAAGAAGGCCGAGCTGCGCTTCCAGTATATCCAGGATCACGCCCCGCAATTCGCGGAATCCGCGCTCGACGTTTGACGTCTGCCGATTCTCCCCCTTGAATGGTGTCATTCGTTCCGACACGAATTCACATGGGGTGGACCAACATGTCTCTGGATTTACGACGCTGGACGGCGCTGCTTGCGGCCGGACTGCTGGCTGCCTGTTCCGGCGGCAATACCGATACGCCGGACACGAGCGGCGAAACCGCGGATGACGGCGAGAATGCGGAAGTCGTCCGCTTCGATCTCGATCCCTATCCGTCGACCTATGAGCCGTTTGAAAGCGGCACGACGCTGATCACCAATGCGCATATCTTCGATGGCGCGGGCGGCGAGATCACCAATGGATCGATCCTGATCGAGGATGGACGGATTGCGGCGATCGGTGAAACCATCGAGGCGCCGGAAGGTGCCGAGATCATCGATGCCAACGGCCGCTATGTCACGCCGGGCGTGATCGATATCCACTCCCATCTGGGCGATTATCCCAGCCCCAATGTCGAAGCGCATTCCGACGGCAATGAGCTGACCCAGCCGAACACGGCTGAAGTCTGGGCCGAGCACTCGGTCTGGCCGCAGGATCCCGGCTTTGCCCGCGCACTGGCGGGCGGTGTGACCACGCTGCACGTCCTGCCGGGTTCGGGCAATCTGTTCGGCGGCCGCGGCATCACGCTGCGGAACGTGCCGTCGCGCACCGTTCAGGGCATGAAATTTCCGGACGCTCCGTACACGCTGAAAATGGCGTGTGGCGAGAACCCCTCGCGGGTCTATGGCAGTCGCGGACAGTCGCCGGCCACCGACATGGGCAATATGGCGGGCTATCGCGCCGCCTGGATCCGGACATCGGACTATCGCGACAGCTGGCATGATTACTGGGACGATCCGGAGAATAATTCGGCCCCCACCCGCGACCTCGAGCTCGATACGCTGATGGGCGTTCTGGACGGCGACATCCTGGTCCAGATGCACTGCTATCGCGCCGACCAGATGGCCCAGGTCATCGATATGAGCCAGGAATTCGGTTACCAGGTCACGACCTTCCACCACGCGGTCGAGGCCTACAAGATTCCCGACCTGCTCGCCGAGGCCAATGTCTGTGCTGCGGTCTGGGCGGACTGGGGCGGCTTCAAGATGGAAGCCTATGACACGATCCGCGAGAACCTCGCCCTGACACATGCCAATGGCGCCTGCGCGATGATCCATTCGGATGATGCGCTCGGCATCCAGCGGCTGAACCAGGAAGTGGCCAAGGCGCTGGCCGATGGCCGTCGCATGGGGCTGGAGATTTCCGATGCCGAAGCAGTGGCGTGGTTCACCTCCAACCCGGCACGGGCGCTGGGCATTTTCGAGGAAACCGGATCGCTCGAAGCCGGCAAGCGCGCCGACCTCGTCATCTGGTCCGGCCATCCGTTCTCGACCTATACGCAGGCCGACCAGGTCTTCATTGACGGGGCGGTGCTTTACGACCGCGAGGAAGGAGTCATGCCGGTTTCCGACTTCGACCTTGGCCAGATTGGTGAAGGAGACGACTGATGAAAAAGCTCACTGCCCTCCTCGCCGCCAGTGCCGCGCTGACCAGCGCGGCCGCGGCCCAGGACCTTGCCGTCATCAATGGCCGGGTCATCACCAATACCGCGCAGGGCCAGATCGAGACCGGCGGCGTGCTGATCCGTGACGGCGCCATCGTCTCCGTCGGGGCCAGCATTGATGTCCCGGACGGCGTGGAAACGATCGACGCCAATGGCGGCTGGATCACGCCGGGCATTTTCGCGGCCTACTCCCAGCTCGGCCTGATCGAGGTCGCGCTGGAAGACAGCACGAATGATGCCTCAGCCAGCGAGAGCGACTTCTCCGTGGCGCTCGACGTGGCCGACAGCTTCAACCCCCATGGCACCTATCTCGCAACATCGCGGATGGAAGGCCTGACGCGGTTTGCGGTGCGGCCCTCGACCGGCTCCAATTTATTTGGCGGCCAGGGTGCGCTCGGTCATACCGGCGGCGGCATGGATGCGCTGTTTGAAACGCAAAGCTTTGTCTTTGCCGATCTCAGCCAGTCCGGCGCTGCCACGGCCGGCGGATCGCGCGCCGCGGCCTGGGCTTTCCTTGAAGCCGCGTTCGGCGATGCGCGGGCCTATCCCGGCCGTTATGCCTCGGGTCATGGCGATGCCATCAATCGCTATGATGCGGCCGCCCTGGTCGACGTCGTGCGCGGGCGCGAGCCGCTGGTCATGGAAGTCGACCGCGCCACCGACATCCGCCGTGCGATCCGGTTAGCGGCCGAGAATGCACCGGTCCAGCTGGTCATTTATGGCGGGGCGGAAGCCTGGTTGGTGGCCGAGGAACTGGCCGCGGCGGACATTCCGGTCCTGATGGATCCGATCCGCAATCTGCCGGAGAGCTTCGACGCGCTCGGATCGACGCTGGAAGCGGCCGTCCGGCTCGATGAAGCCGGTGTGCGGGTGGCCTATACCACGCAGACCGCGGATGGGTATTTCAAC
>CBDUFA010000233.1:0-3700 GCA_965366295.1 uncultured Hyphobacterium sp. | reverse complement strand
AAAGCCGCCCGCCGCTTCGATGTCCTGGAAAATCGCCCAGCCTTTTTCTGCCAGGGACCGAGCCAGGGTTTCGTGCAGGTAGGAGCCGGCTGACGGGTCCGCGACAACGCCGACATGCGATTCTTCCTGCAAGAGGATATGGAGATTGCGAACGATCCGGCGCGCGAAACTGTCGGGACGGCCCAGCGCTCTGGTCGCGGGAAGAATGGTAACGGCGTCGGCCCCGCTCACGGACGCGGCGAAACTCGCTGCTGAAAGACGTATGAGATTGGTCCAGGGATCCAGTCGCGTCATCATCCGCCCGCTCGTGACCACGCGAATGGCCGGTGCGCCATTTGCGTCATAGGCGGTCAGGATTTGCGCGAGGACGGCGCGTGCCGCCCTGATTTTGGCGATCGACAGGTGGATATCAGCGTCAGCCGCCAGGATGACCTCAATCTGCGAGACGGCTTGATCTGCCTCGACCCCGCCTTCAACCAGCCGTCCCAGCGCTTCCGCAAATCCGGCAGCCGCATAGGCGATTTCCTGCGCCTCCGAACCGCCCGTGTCGTGAACGCAGCGTGCATCCACGCTGCACACACCAAAGCCCGGAAGCGCAGCCGCGAGGTCTAAGAGAGCCTCGTTGTCGGCCTGGAGGCCCAGCCCACCGGAACTTGCGCCCAGCGCCAACAGTTTAGTGCCGACAGCGCCGGCATCGAGCGAGTGTCCGGGCTCAAGAAACACAGGCGCAATCGAAAGCTCCACGCCGGCGAGCACGGCTTCAAGTTCTTCCGCGTCGGCAAGCGGAATTCCGAATTCGCCGGTGGCGTCGACCTGGAGTGCAATCTGCGTCACGCCGCCCATCAGGTCATCGAGTAGCGCAGCATTGGCGGATTTGGTTGTTGCATCGACGAAGGTCTGGCGAATTTGCCAGGGCAGATGCGGGTCGCGCGGTCGATCCGGCAGCGCCGCGGTTTCACCCTCGAAGAAGACCGGACCACGCGCCAGGCCGTCAGCGGTCCGGCGCACCAGCGTGGATTCGAAGCCTGCTCCGCGCAGGGCTTTTTCGGCCAGACCTTGCCAGGCTTCGGCGCCGCCGGCCGGCATATCCCCGATCAGGTCGTGGAGAGTGTCGCTCATCGCATGATTTCCGCTCTTATTCCCGTAGCCGGAGAAAAGGCACTCGCACTGCGAAGGTCAAGGTGTTCGGGCATGGATAGGCATCCTTTCAATCCCGAGAACGCTGCTGGCGCTTAGCCTCCGAGCATCGACTGGAGAAGCCCGAATGTCCTCTGAAATATCGCCCCGGCTCGGCCTCGACTACGTGATGGGAGCGCAAGCCCAGAAACATGTCACGGTCAATGAGACATTCCGGAAACTGGATGCGCTGGTCCAGCTTAGCGTGAAGAGCCGGGCGGCAGTATCGGAGCCGGATACCCCGGAGGAGGGCAATCTCTACATTGTTCCCGATGGTGCCAGTGGCAGCTGGTGGTCGCTGATGGCGGAAAACAGCCTCGCCTTCTTTCGCGATGGCGAATGGACGGAAATGGCGCCGCGGGAGGGATGGCTGGCCTGGGTCGCCGACGAAGGCCGGCAGGTTATTTTCGACGGCGCTGAATGGATCGAGGCTGGATCCTCGTTGTCGCAGCTCCAGCAACTTGCTTTTCTTGGTGTGGGTACGACGGCAGATACGACCAACCCTTTTGCAGCCAAGCTCAACTCAGCCCTTTGGACCGCATCAACCGCCGCCGAAGGCGGCAACGGCGACCTTCGGTTCACGCTGAACAAGGAAACCGCCGGCGACACACTCTCGCTGCTTTATCAGACCGGGTATTCCGGGCGGGCCGAGTTCGGCCTCGCTGGCGATGATGATTTCCGTCTCAAGATGAGCCCGGATGGCAGCAATTGGTCCGCCGTATTGCGGGCACGGCCGGACATGGTGTCGGTCGAGGCCGAGCACGGCCTGTCCGTTTCCGCGATCAACGGGGCCAGCCTGGGCGCGCGGCGGAATTGCGTCATCAATGGCGACTTCACAATTGCGCAGCGCGGCACGGAATTCCTGGCACCCGCCGCAGGCGACTATCTCCTCGACCGATGGGTCCTGGTCTTTGCGGGTGGAATGGACATCGAGGTTTCGCAGGAAGGATTCTCGCCCGGACAAGGCGATATTCCCGGTGAGCCCGGTTTCTTCCTGCAGTGGCGATTGAGCGGGACGGCCAGTGGCAATCCCTGGCTGGAACAACGCATCGAGGACATCCGGTGTCTGCCGGAAGGGCAGGCAAGTTTGAGTTTCTTTGTGCGTGCGTCCCGCAGTGTCAGCCTGGTTTCCCGCGTCCGGCGTCATTTTGGTGCGGGTGGCTCTGCGACTGAAGTGCTGGCGCAAAACACCATCAGCATCGCAACAAGCTGGGCGCGCTTTGCGACCACCGTTTCTGTTCCATCGCTCGACGGGAAGACAATAGGCAGTGGCGACCATCTGAGCGTCGAGTTCTACCTCCTAGGCGGCGAAACCGATGTCGACATTGACATCGCGGACGTCCAGCTCGAGCCGGGTGAGGTGGCCAGTCTGTTCTCTCGCCGTCCAGCGCGGGACGTCTTGCAAGAATGCCAGCGCTACTTCGCCAAGACCTGGCCATTAGACATTGCGCCGGAAACAGCAGTGTCATCCGGTGCATTGTGGTCTGACACCGGAGGCCCCTCTGACACCGCAGTTTTCGCGTGGCGCCTGCCTGTTGAAATGCGGGCCTCACCAACTGTCGCGATTTATTCGCCTGCCACTGGCGCCGCGGGGCACATTGACGCGAACGGCACGGATTTGACCGCGAGCGCCATTAGCGTTTCGGCCAATGCCGTGGCGATCCAGTCCGTTTCCCATTCCGGGCTCGACCTGGCGCAGGCCCATCTCGTTGCCGACGCAGAGCTCTAGGAGGCGTTCATGGATTGCCGCTTTGAAACACCGCAGCGCGACCTCATTCGCGTCACCCACGGCGATCTGGTCCGTTTCATACCGGTGGATCCCGGAAATGCTGATTATCGCCAGCTGATAGAGGGGCGCCCGGGCGATCCCGAAGCCGGCATCGAAGCGATCCCGCCAGCCACGGTCATCGACCCTTTCACGGAGTAGAAAATGGATATTGCAGACATTGGTATTTCGGCCATTTCCGGCGGCCTTCTTGGAACGCTGGGCACGGCGCTGGGACGTGTGACAGGATATTTCGAACAACGTGCTGACAACGCTCAGCAACGGGAACGCTGGGCGCATGAATTGCGCCTCGAGGAGGCGAGGGCTAACCGGGCCGCTGAAACCGCCGATGCCGCGCAATCGGCTGCGCAACAGGAGTCACGTTTCGAAGCCCTGACTGAAAGCCTGCGCAATGATGCCGGGCTGGAACCCGGCTACCGTTGGGTATCCGCTGTCAGAGCGCTGGTCCGTCCTGTCCTTACGCCCTTGCTCTGGCTGCTCTACCTGGTCGTGTTTTTCACCATCATGTCGGGCGCAACGGATGACTATATCGCGGATGGGCTCGAAAGCGAGTTCATGGGCTATTTCATTTCCAATATCGCCTTCACCGCCAGCGCGGCCACGCTGTGGTGGTTCGGGGACCGGGCACGACCGTTCCGGTCCGACCGCTAGATCTTCGAGGCAAGCCGCGACAAGGCCGTTCTGACAGCTGGGAAGACCCGCTCGGTCATGGCGTGGCCGTTGGCGGGCACCATGGTG
>CBDUFA010000232.1:0-3701 GCA_965366295.1 uncultured Hyphobacterium sp. | reverse complement strand
GCCCTTCTTTGCCTATGGCTGCCTTTTATGGCTGGTGCAGGCGATCAGCCTGCAGGCGATCGGCTTTTACGTCATGGACAAGATGGAGGTCGGGCCGCAGGAAGGTCTCCAGCTTGCGGGCATCGCGCTGACGGCGGGCGCCGGCGCATTGATTTTCGCTCAGCTGGTCGTCATCCCGGCCATGAAAGCCAGCCCGCGCGCGCTGATGGCGACGGGTGGCGCACTGATGGTGGTCGCCAATGCGGAAATGGTGATTGCGGCCAATTATGCCTCGATCGTGTTCGGCTACATGCTGGGCTCGTTCGCTTTCGGCCTGGCCCGGTCCGGTTTTGTCGGCGGGGCCAGCCTTTCGGTCGAGCCGGAAGAACAGGGACGGGCTGCCGGTTCGACAACAGCGACGGCCGGGCTCGGCTTCCTGGTGGCACCGGTCGCGGGGCTCTGGCTGTATCAGACCTACGGTCCGGAAACGCCCTATGTGCTGAATGTGGGGCTGGCCGCCGTGTCAGCCGTGCTGGCCTTGTTGCACCCGCGCATCCGGTCGGTGATCCATATCACCAAGCCCCAGGCCGAACCCCGCGGCCCGATCTGACGGCTATTTCCGGACCAGGGGCCAGGCGAGCTCACCGCCCGCGCTGCGGCCTTCGAGATTCTCGATCCCGTATTCCGCCGGGTAGCGCCGGGTGATCAGCGCGGTGCCGAACAGCACGTCCCAGAAAAACAGCAGATTGCCGTAATTGCCCTTGTAGTGGGTGACACCGTCTTCCTTGTGAAGACCGTGATGAGCGAAGTGTGTGGCCGGCGTCGAGATCGTCCGCTCGACCACCCACATCACCGGAGAAAGCCATTTGATCCGGTAAAGCGGTTCATCCCACCGGATCGCGGAATGCGCTCCGAAAATCACGGTCATCTTGACCAGGAGATAGATGGCGTAGACCGGCCCCAATCCGAGGTGGACCAGGATGGCCGCGATCCACAGCCCGGGCATGAAGATGTAGTAGGCAATCGCGTTCCGGTAGGCGATCCGGATGCTCATATAGCCGCCCGAATGATGCGCCCGGTGCAGATTGTAGAGCCATGGAAAGCTGTGCGAGGCGCGGTGCCACCAGTACTGGGTCATGTCGTCGCCGATCAGCAGCACCAGCACCATGGCCCACCAGGGCAGTCCGGCCCAGGCATTCTCGCTGCCGGGAAATGCCCAGTTCATCAGCAAGGGCGCCGCGTAGAAAATTGCCGGAACGGTGACGAGGATGAAGATCGGCGTGCCCACCGCCTCGATCCAGATGTCACGGCTTTTTCCCGTGCCTTTCTGGAAGAAGCGGCCGGTCAGGATTTCCAGCAGCGCGAAACCGGCAAAGATGAGCGGGACCAGCAGCTTGGTGTCCACGCGTCAGTTTCCTTCCGATGCCGAAAGGGTGGCCATGACCTGGTCATACATGATGCGTCCGGCATAACCGTCGACCGGATAGCCGTGCGCGCGCTGGAACCCCATCAGGGCGCGGCGGGTATTGGGACCGAACATGCCGTCCGGCGTTCCGGGATTATATCCCAGCGCCAGCAAACCCTGCTGCAATTCCAGCGTCTGTGAACGCGTGATGGGCGGATCGTCTTCCGGCCATTCGCCGCGGATCGTGAATTCACCGCCAAAGCGTTGCGAGAGCAGCCAGACCCCGATGCCGTAGGAGGTGGAGTTGTTGTAGCGGCGCAGTGCCTGGAAATTCGGGAAGGTCAGGAAGGCCGGACCACGACGGCCGGACGGCAGCACAAGGCGGGACGCCTGCATCAACGTATCCGCATGCCAATCGCCGCCATCGGCACGGCGCAGGCCGCGCATGGACCATTCCGCGGTCATGCGGGCCGCCCCCGGGTCCCAGGAGGCAAGGTTGAATGTTTCCGGCAATGTTACTTCGATCACGACGGGGGCTTCGTGGCGCCAGCCGGCCTCGGCGAGGAGGTTGGCTGAAGACGACAATGCATCGCCTACATTGTTCCAGATATCGATACGGCCATCGCCATCGAAATCCGCGCCCCGTGCGAGATAGGTTTCGGGAATGAACTGGGTCTGGCCCATCGCACCGGCCCAGGAGCCGAACAATTCGTCGCGCCGAGCATAACCGTTATCGATCATGTGACCGACGGCGATCAGCTGGGCCTCGGCCCAGGTCCGGCGGCGGCCTTCCCAGGCGAGCGTGGCAAGGGAACGGACAACATCGCGATCGCCCTGGATCACGCCATAGGAGCTTTCCAGCCCCCAGATGGCCACCAGGATCTCGTAATCGACGGAAAAGCGGTTCTCGATGGCGGTCAGCATGCCGCGCCGTCCGGCAATCTCGTCCGCGCCGTTGCGCACGCGCTGGCTGGACGCGGCAATGTCGAGATATTCCCAGAGCGGGCGGACATATTCCGGCTGGCTGCGGTCGCGCTCGATGGCGGTCAGGTCGGGCTCCAGCCCGTCCAGCATGGCGGAAACCGTTTCCGCGCTGGCGCCAGACGCCACGAGCCGCGGCCGGAAATCAGACAGCCAGGTTTCAAAACTCTCTTCCTGAGCGTTCGCGGCGGCAGGCCAGAGAACGCAGATCACAGCCAGTATTACGCGCATCATCCCTTGTCCGTCAGCTCCACCGGAAACAGGCCGGCAATTTCAATGATAAGCTTTCTTCGCAAAGCTTCCACGAAATCTTCGTGTGTCCGGCTGGGCATGACAAAGGAACGTGGCCCAACAATGACGTGATCCTCGAAATAGCGGGATACGTCGATATTGACCGGCGGGCGGAAGGGGTCCTGCCGTTCGGACTGCATGGAGATGCCGTTGATCGTGATCCCGGCGGCGTCGGCGGCAGCGCGGGCTTCGGGCAGGCTGGGCCCGGCATTCTGTGGCCCGTCGCCGGACAGATCGATGATCCGCCGGACACCGTCATAGGCATTGCTTTCGATCAGCTGCACGGAATTCGAGAGCGCCGCCCCAATGGCGGTACGGCGGCCGGAGACGAAATCGGCCTCGGCCAATGTCGCGGCGAAGGCAAGCGCGTCTGCCTCGGTCTCGATCACCGTCCAGGGCGCGACGACGCGCTGGAAACCGGCATCTGCCCATTCCAGGTACATCACCGCAATGCGGCCATGCCCGCCAGCCTGGATCGAGGAGATCACCTCGGGATCGGCCAGCGCCTCGACATGACCCCGGCGCTGTTGCAGCGCTTCCATCTCGTCGATCGAGGCCGACACGTCGACCGCGAAGACGAGCTCGAGATCGACGATCAAACGGCCATCCTCGGTAAATTGACGCTCACGCGTGAACGGGTCCTCCCCGGCAAAGATGTCCGGATCGGTAAAGCCCTGCGCCGAGACCGGGGCGGTCCCGGTCAGCAGGGACAGGCAGAGGAGACCGGCGCGAATCACGGGGCGGCGTGCATCAGTTCCGGCGCGCTTGGCGCGGCGCCGGCGATCTCGAGCGTCATCTTGCGCAGGATCGCCGTGCGGAATTCCTCCGGCGTGCGCGCGGGCAGGACGAAGGCGCCCGGGCCGGTGACGACGTTTTCCTCGAAATAGGCGTCCAGATTGACCTCGACCGGGCGCACCCAGCGCCCCGGCTGGTCGGTGATCACGGGCAGGCCGTTGACGATGATCCTTGCCTGGTCGGCCATCGCCCGCGCCTCGGCGAGATCAAGTCCCTGGTTTTGCGGGCCGTCACCGGAAATATCGATCAG
>CBDUFA010000231.1:0-3706 GCA_965366295.1 uncultured Hyphobacterium sp. | reverse complement strand
GCCGCGACCCTCTGGGATCTGCCCCGCCTCGCCATGAACACGGCGATGTCGCGGCTCGAAGCCAGCGGCCCCGCGAACCAGTGGATCCATGTGCCGCCCACCGACGAGACCAACCGGCGCGTGGTCCGGCCCTCGCCGGACCTGCTCTATTCGGTCTGCCTGCTGGATTTATCGGACGGGCTGGTGCGAATTCGTGCGGCGGACTGGGGCGATTACATGTCGCTGTCACTGTTTGCGGCCAATACCGACAATGTCTTCGCCCGGAACGAAACCCGGGCTGGCGGCGACATCGAGATCGAGGTAAGCGCCGGCCAAGGCGGCGATGTGGGGCTCGGCAGTGACCGCGGCATTGCCCTGATCCGGCGGCTGGCCCCGGATGATGCCCGGATTGCCCGTGCTGACACCGTGCGCCGTGAAGACGATATCTGCGAGGCCGTGGGCGAGCGATGACGACAATACCCTATGCCGAGATCCACGCTTTTTGCGATGGCGATACACCGTTTACCGGTAACCCGGCCGGCGTCTGCCTGCTGGAAAAAGACCTGCCCGATGCGGTCATGCTGGGGATCGCGAAATCGAACAACCTTTCCGAGACGGCATTTCTCGTGCCCGCGGGTACAGATCGCTGGCGCTTGCGCTGGTTCACGCCGTCGGTCGAGGTCGATCTTTGCGGCCACGCCACATTCGGCTCCGGCGCCTGGCTGTTCGGAACCGGCCGGGCGGCCGGTCCGGAAGCGGTATTCGAGACCCGCTCCGGTGAATTGAAAGTGTCGCGCGAAGACGAAGGCCGGTTCGCCATGGATTTGCCGAAGGTCGGCTTTTCGCCGGCCGAGGCCGACCCGATCGTGAGCGAGGCCATCGGCGCCGGTGAACCGCTGGAGGCGCTGAACATTGATCGCGTGCACGGCGCTCGCTACCAGATGCTGGTCTATGCCGACGAAGCCACAATTGCCAACCTCGTGCCGGACCACCATTTGCTTGCCAGCGCGGCGACCAATGTGATTGTCACGGCGCGCGGCAAGTCCGCGGATTTCGTCTCACGCTTCTTCGCGCCGGCTTCGGGGGTGACCGAGGACCCGGTGACAGGATCGGCGCATTGCACGCTCGGCCCCTACTGGGTGGAGAAACTGCAACGCCCCCGGCTGACGGCCCGTCAGATCGGACCGCGGCCAGGGGCGCTGGACGTCGAGCCGGCAGGCGAACGCGTCACGCTGACGGGACGTGCCGCCCACTATCTCGAAGGCGAGATCCGGCTCTAGTACGGGTGACGGCGCGGGCGCGGACCATGTCCGTAGCCTCGGCCACGGCCCGGACGGTTCCAGCCGCCGCGATGATCGTTCACGATCACCACCTGGATCGGCTCGTAGCGGCCGTGGCGGCCAAGCCGGTAGAAGCGGTTATAGCCTTCGCGATAGACCGTGCCCGGCGTTGACCAGCGGCCCGCATAGTGGCGCGCACCATTGCGGCGCTCCCAGCGGTCTGGAACATAGGTCCAGGACCGCGGCGGACATTCGATCAGGCGGCGGTCGCGGCGGTCTTCGCGGCGATCATAGCGGCCCTCGTCATACCGGGCATCGCGCCAGTCTTCGCGCAAGTCCGGGCAGGACGCGGCATCGAGATGCCAGACGCCGGCATTGGCGGCCGGAGCGGCAAACGCAGCCAGCGAAAGGAAACCTGCGGCGGACAGGATTTTTGCAAAAGTCTTCATCATTATACCTTCCGATGCGACGTCCCTGACGCAGGCGAAAACTAGGCGTTTCAAGCTGTATGGAATTTGAACGGCCGGTTCAGGATTCGCCGGCTTGAAGCCGATGGCGCGTCGATCTGTCCTCAATCCGGCGTGGACCAATCTGGCAACTGGCTTTAGGCTCGCGCCGCGAGGGACATCAAAGACCGGGGAAAATCATGCGCATACTGGCAGGCTTCATACTGGCATTGTCTCTCCTTGCACCCGCCGCCATGGCGCAGGACAACGACCAGCTTTCATCCCGCGATATCGACCGCTGGCTGCGGATCGTGCAGGTCAAGCCCGGCATGACCCAGGCGCCCCAGGTGGCGCCGGAATTCCAGGGCGATGACAGCTGCCGCTGGGCCAATGACAATGAGTGCGATGATCCCCGCTATGGAACAGGCGCTTGCGCGCAAGGCACGGACTATTCCGACTGCTGGCGCATCCTGTCGGGCAATGAGGATGACAGTTGCCGCTGGGCCAATGACAATGAATGCGACGAGCCCGGGTTGGGCACCGGCGCTTGCGTCCAGGGCACGGATTCCACCGATTGCGGCGATGTGGTTCGCCTGCGCTTCCAGACTGACAGCTGCGAGACGGCTTTCGACGGAGTCTGTCAGGAAGCCGAACACGGTGGCGACGGCTCCTGCGCCCGCCGCACAGACCGTGCAGACTGTATCGGTCGGGAACGGCCGCTGACGATTTTCGATCACTATTTCGGCTATGACGACCGGGTATTCATGGACACGTCGGTCTTTCCCTGGGTTGTCGTCGGCCAGATACGCTTCGACAGTGGCGGGGCCTGTACCGCCACGCTGATCGGACCGGATGTGCTGATCACGGCGGGCCATTGCATCGCCGGACAGGGCGGGATCAATCACAGCGGCACGTTCGAGACCGGCTTCGATCTGCCGGGTGGACCGCGAACGGCCCGCGTGATCGACCACTACATGTCACCGGACTGGGACTATCAGCGCTATCGCTCGACCGACGAGATCGATGGCACCGACTGGGCGCTGCTCCGGATTGATCAGCCCCTGGGTGACACGCTGGGCTTTGTCGGAATTCGCGCACTCGTCGATGATGAAGGTGAGCAGGCCGCGCTCTCCGCGGATATCTACCAGGCCGGCTACAGCCATGACACCGGCGATCATCTTTCCGGGAATATCGGTTGCCACATGATCAATATCTATCCGGACAACACGATGGCGCATGAATGCGACACGACACGCGGCGATTCCGGTTCGCCCTTCATGGTCCGGGATGGCGAGGAGTATTTTATCGTCGCCACGGATTCCAATTTCCGGCGCAATCCGGATGGTCCTTACATCTATATCGCGGCGCGGTCGGACGAATGGGTGCCCTATCATGAGCGCTTCCTGTCCGGCGAGCTGGGGCAGAATGCGGCCCGCGGCGGCCAGGGTGGAAAGCCGGGCCAGCAGCCGAATGATCCGTTCGCACCGGCGCCGGGCAAATGATCATGGCGCAGAACCGTATCGGCTTCATCCTTCTCGCCATCGCCGGAATCCTGGCCTTCGGCTATCTCATGCTCGGCTATGGCCTGCCGGTCGGCTATCCCGGCAGCGTGGCGCTCAAGGCATCGGGCATCCTGTTGCTGGCGGTTTATGCGGCACGCGAAAAAGCCTGGTTGCTCGCCGCGGCGCTGGTCTTCTCCGCCATCGGCGATGCCATGCTGGCGCTACAGCCTTCGCAAATGACGCTCGGGATCGCGGCTTTCGGATCAGCTCACCTGCTCTATGGCGCGATATTCCTGCGCAAGTGGCGTGCTGACGGAATGCGCAAGCCATGGGGTATCCCGATGGCGGCGATCATCCTCGTCTACGGCGTGCTGATCCTCTACTGGCTGCAGCCGGGCATGGGCGATTTGCGGGTTCCGGCCACCGTCTATAATGCGATCATCCTGGTCATGGCGGCGCTGGCCGCCCTGTCGCGGGCAAGGGTGCTGGCGCTCGTCGG
>CBDUFA010000230.1:0-3706 GCA_965366295.1 uncultured Hyphobacterium sp. | reverse complement strand
TCAATGTCGGCGTCGAGCTGGGACAGCTGGCAATCGTCATTGCCGGCCTCGCGTTGGTCGCTCTGCTCGGCCTGTTCGCGCCGCAGCGCTTTCTAGGATGGGGCCGCGCCGTACTGATCGGTGGCCTCGCCTGGGTTGGAACCTTCTGGTTCCTAGGCCGCGCCTTCGGCTAGCCAGCGCCCGATCTGCCAGAGCCGGTCCTGACCGAAAGTCGACTTGTCGTCGACACGGAAGGTCGGCACGCCCCAGAGGCCAAGCGCAAACATTTCCGCCCGGTTGGCTTCAACGGTTTCCCGCCAGCTTTCATCGGCCATGGCATTCTGCGCGAAAGCCCAGTCCAGCCCAGCCCGCTCGACCATCGTGTGCAAGTCCTTGTCGCTTGCAGCATCCAGCCCTTCGGCCCAGATGCCGGTATAAAAGCTCTGCGCAAACGCCACGCCCGCCCCGTCCGGAATGGCGCGATGCAGGATCGCCAGTCCGCGCTCGACCCCGGCGCCGACCGGATCCTCGATCTTGCCGAATGGCAGACCGAATCGCTCGGCCTCGCGTTTCACATCCCGCACGATGTAGAACTGCTTTTCCCGTGGCACCGGCAGCGACCGCATCACCATGGGCAGAATCGGCTTGAGCACCAGTTCGGCGCCCCAGCGTTTCGTCAGTTCGGGTGCCCGCATCATGGCGATATAGCTGTAAGGGCTACGCAGCGAGAAATACATTTCGAAGGATCCACCCGTTTGCCCGTCCGGCTCGGCGATCGGCGGATACATCATCTCGTCCTCGCTTGCGCCCAGCCGCCGCTCCAGGTGGTGCAGGCGATCCATGCCCCAATACCACTCACCCTCGAACCAGATCATGCCGCTGCCGTAATGACCGTGCTTTTTACGCCAGCGCTCATTGCGGTCCGTTTCACCGCCCGGCGTAACCGGATTGTCGCTCATGGAGATGTTGAAGGCCGCCCGCAATGCACGGGCATCGCGCCTTGACCAGTCCGCCAGCAAGTCGGGCTCCGGCGCGGCAGAAAGGTCCGGCGGGCCGACCCTCAGCGCGTTGAGCTGCAGATCATAGCGTTCACAGAACGCCGGAAGGATATCCGCCAGCAAATCCGAATACGGCTCGCCCGGCTCAAGGAATGCCACCAGCTGCCTTCCCGTCACGACGCGGTTCGCTGCATACCAGGCCCGTACAAGGTTCCGCAGCCGCGAACTCGTCAGCGCCTGGGTAAAAAGCGTACGCGCGCTCAAGACTGCGGCGCCCGGCAGGGAATCAGCAATTGACCGGCAAGCCCGGCCTTGCGGTGCTCGGAAATCTCGGCGAATTCGGGCGTCAGGCTGATCTCGGCGAGCGTCCGCGGCGAGGGATAGGTCATAATGGCCGCCATGTCCCAGTCATCTTCCACCTCGCCGATCAGTAATGGCTTCGCGTCGGCAGAGAAATCCAGCGTCCCGCCGGCTTCAAGCACCAGCCGCGTCATCGGGATTGCATACCGGAAATAGGCATCCCGCCCCGACAGGTCCGGATCGCGCCCGTCCGGATAGGCGGCCCTTTCTCTGAACTTGAGCAGGTTCAGCATGGAAACGGGCCCCTCGCCGAGCGCCAGAAACGCGGCCAGTTGTTTCTCTTCCGGCTCGATCGCATTTTTCATGTTCCGGTCCTCCCTGGACCGCAGCAGGCCGCAGGACGGCGGCGACGTCAACTTGCCTCTGTCAGGCCTGGACCTCTTCAAGGCCGAGCGCCAGCACACCGCCACACACCGCCATCATGCCCATGACGAGAAGTACCATCGTCGTCCCGGCCAGCGCTGCGAGCAGGCTGAACACGCCGCCCGCCAGCAATACCAAGCCGACGATCGTGTTTGAAAGCGCCGTATAGGCGGCGCGTGTATCGGCGCTGGCCATATCGGTCAGGTGAGTCGAGCGGCCAAGGCGGACGCCCTGATAGGCAACCATCAGGGCGAAGATCAGCGCAGGCAGTGCATAAAGCGGATGGAGCCAGCCCTGAATGGCCGCCGCCCCGCTCGCCAGAAGCGCCACACCGCCCGCCAGTCCGGCATAAACCAGGACTTTCCGGCTCGACCGGTCGGATAGCCGCCCCCAGACATAACTGCTGACCAGGCCGGCCAGCGCGGATGCCAATACCATGGCGCCGAGAGGCAACGCATTCGATGACACCGAAGCCGCAGCGATCATGAAGGGCGGGCCAAGCGCCGTGGCGGTCAGGAGCGAGCGCACGAAAATGAAGCGCCGCAATTGCCCGTCCGATTTCAGATAAGCCAGGTTTTCAAGTGCCGCCGCAATCGCCGATTTGCCGCCTTCGGTGGCACCGGCGGCTTCGTGCAAGGTCGCGAAGATCGCGGCCGCCGCCAACCAGGCCGCGCCCGCGAGAACAAGGGCGAAGACAACCAGCTCGAAGCGCGCGACGAGTCCCGAAGCCAGAAGCAGCGCAAAGACAATCACTGCTCCGGCCCCGATCGATGCGGCGAGGCCCGTCGCCGTGCCGCGGCGTGACTTGTCGACCGTCTTGCCCAGGACATCCTTGTAGCAAACCGATGCAACGCTTCGCGCGACCGCGAGTATCGTAAGGCAAGCCAGGATCGCCAGACCAGCCGCCTGTCCTTCAAGGAACAGAGCGATGACGCCGATTGCAATCGCCGAGCCACCTTGCACCAGCCCTGCTGCGGCCCAGGCCCATTTGCGCCGCGGCAAGCGGCGCAGGGCGCCCGCCGTGAACAATTGCGGCAAGAGCGCCCCCGCTTCGCGGATCGGCACCAGGAAGCCGACCAGCGCGGCCGGAGCACCCAGCTGGATCATCAGCCAGCTCAGGACAAGTTTCGGGTCGACCAGCCCGTCAGCGCTCTTGGAAAGGGCTAGAGCGCCCACATGCTTGAAGAAATTCCCGGCTTCCTGCTGGCAGGCAGCCTCGGGGATATCGCGGCAGGCGCGCCCTTCATCATCGATCGCCACCGCCTGAAAAGCCGGGCGAAGCCAGTGTCCGGATTGCTGTTCAGCCATAAGGACGCGAACTAGTCCTCGGGCGTCTCGGGGGCAAGCTGGACACGACCATTCCAGGCGGGCGTATCATCTTCGGCGTCGGCTTCCTGCGCAGCCTCGCGGGCCGCATCCCGGTCGATCTCGCATCCGGTTCGCTCAATGCCCATGGCATCGGCGGCGGCCCGGCGCCGCCGGTATTCTTCCGGCGAACAATTGCCGAATTCTCGCGCCGAGAAACGTCCATAGCGGTTTTCGGAGCGGTCGCCTGCATTTCCGCCCTGGCGGAAGTCATGGTCGCCGAGTCCCCAGTCACCCTCGCCCTCGGCCGCGGGTTCCGGTTCCTGGTATTCATAGACGCCCGGGGAGACCTCGACCCAGCCGCCTGTCCGGCCGCGCCGGTCTTCATTGGCCCGATCGATTTCAGACAGCGAGTCGCCCGCGTCATCATTGTTGCTGCTTGACCATTCCCAGTGAAACTCGAACCGGTCGGTCCGGGTTTCGGGATTGGTGGATTCCGAAGTTGCGGGTGGCAAGGCCGATTGCATCAGCAAAAGAAAGACAATCATGGTTATCCCCTGTTCGATCCGATGTTAGCGCGCAGGGGCGACACCGCCAATCGGAATTGGATATCCGGCCCGGCGCGACGCAATGTCCCGCCGCATGCGCTGGATTCACTTGCGGCATGATGTAGTTTGCTCGTCGAATCCGCACGGGAGTGA
>CBDUFA010000229.1:0-3708 GCA_965366295.1 uncultured Hyphobacterium sp. | reverse complement strand
CCGGGAAGACGATCTCGTTACGCTGCGAGGAATAGTAGGCATTCACCGTCTGCGGGCTCATGAACCATTCCCACTGGCGGATCGGGCCGCCAAGGCGCGAGCGCGAATCCTCGCGATACCATTCGGCAACGCGATGGGAATTACCGATCAGGTCTCCCTCGACGATGTCGATCGTCGAGAAGTCACGCCAGACTTCCGGATAACCGATCTTCGGAATGAAGGCTTCGAGCTTGTCGAAGGCTTCCGCCCGGGTCTCGTCATCCATCCATTCCAGCGTCTCGAGACGGTCCGCGAAGGCGCGGCGGAGATAATCCACCAGCTCGGTCATCTGGGCGCGGTATTCCGGCGGGAAATAGCGCTCGACATAGACCTGGCCGAGGCCTTCGCCGAAGCGGCCATTGACGAATGCCACCGCGCGCAGTTCGCGCGGGCGCTGTTCTTCCGTGCCGTTCAGGCGCTGCGAGTAGAACTCCCACGACGCGGTGTCATAGGCTTCCGGCAACATCGCGGTGTGGTTATCGATGTAGCGGAAGGTGAGATAGGATTGCAACGTATCCACCGGCGTTTCCGAGAACAGCTGGGCCAGGCCCTGCACCGCCGTGTTGGTGTTGACGATGATCTCGGACTGGCCTTCACCGCCCGCGGCGTCGATGAAGCTTTCCCACGGGAAGCCCGGCGCATAGTCCATCAGCTCGCTGACCGTTTGCAGGTCATAGTTCGCGATCCGGTCGCGTGCCTGGGCCCGCGTCCAGTGGATCTCGGCAATCGCGGTTTCAAAAGCGAGGATCGCTTCGGCCCGCTCGCGGCCATTCTCGATACCTGCCCGGTCGAAAACGCCGGCCATGTAGTCGACATAGGCGGCGCGGTGACCCGGGAAGGGCTCGTCGTCGCGCAGATAGTAATCGCGGTTCGGCAGGCCGAGCCCGGACTGACCGGTGGAAATGACATAGCGGGTCGGATCACCCGGGTCGATCGTCACGCCGAACGACATGATGGAAGGATAGCTCAGCCCGCCCATCAGCGCGGCAATATCTTCGTGCGTGGATGCGCCCAGCGCGGCATCAATGCCGTCCTGCAGTGGGGCAATGCCGAGCTCCTCGATCCGCTCCTGGTCGAGATAGTCATTATAGAGCGTGCCGATCTGGTATTCCGTGCTGCCCGGCTCCGGATTGCCGGCGGCCACTTCCTGGATGATGCCCTGGATGCGTTCCTCGGTCTGCAGGTAGAGCTCGGTAAAGCCGTTCAGGCTGGAGAATCCGGCCGGGTATTCCGCCGAGTTGAGCCAGCCTTCATTGACAAAGCGGAAGAAATCATCGCCCGGATCAATCGAGTCCGAGATGAATTGCGTTTCAACGCCCCAATCGCCGAGAATGGCATCGCCGGACGCCATTTCATCGCCGCCGGACATCTCCGACCCGGACGAGTCCATGCCACCTTCGCCAGCGCCGGTGGTGGTTTCTTCAGCGCCATCATCGGCCGCCATGCCGCCGTCATCGTCCATGTCGCCGCTCGGGCTGCAGGCGGTGACGAGGGCAAAACAGCTGGTGGCCAGCAAGAGTTTCTTGATCACGGTATAGCTCCCCACGAGATAAATTCAGCGTGCGAACCTAGCCCGGATCGGCCAAGGCTCAACTGACAATCCTGTCATTTTTGAATATTGGCGCGGCTGGAGAGCGGTAATACCGGGCAGGCAAGCAAAAAATAGCCCGGCACAAGGCCGGGCCATTTCATTGTAAGGCGACTGGCCTTTACCAGATCGTGACGCGCCGGTCGGGCGGCAGATACAATTCATCGTCTTCGGTGATGCCGAAGGCCTCGTACCAGTCATCGATATTCCGGACCACGCCATTGACGCGGTATTGCGCCGGGCTGTGCTCGTCGGTCAGCACCAGGCTGCGCATATAGCCGTCCGTGGCCATGTGCCGCCAGGCTTGGGCCCAGGACAGGAAGAAGCGCTGCTCCGGCGTGAACCCGTCAACCGTCTCGTTGGCGATGCCGTGATCGGCCGCATACATGCGGTAGGCATGCAGCGCCATGGAAAGCCCGCCGACATCGCCGATATTCTCGCCGAGCGTCAGCTGACCGTTCACATTGATCCCCTCGAGCGGTTCGAAATTATTGTACTGGTCGATCAGCACATCGGCCTGCGCCTCGAAGGCCTCGCGCGAGACATCCGTCCACCAGTTCCGCAGATAGCCCTCGGCATTGTAGCGTGAGCCGTCATCGTCGAAGCCATGCCCGATCTCGTGGCCGATCACGCCGCCAATGGCACCGAAATTGACCGCCGGATCCGCATTCGGATCGAAGAAGGGCGGTTGCAGGATGGCCGCCGGGAAGACGATCTCGTTGCGGGTCGAGGAATAATAGGCATTCACCGTTTGCGGGTTCATGCCCCATTCCCAGTCACGCACCGGACCCCCGAGGCGCGAGCGGGAATCCGCCCAGTACCATTCCGCGGCGCGGTGCATGTTGCCGACCAGGTCGTCGGCCCGGATTTCCAGCGTCGAGAAATCGCGCCACACGTCCGGATAGCCGATCTTGAGACCGAACGCGTCGAGCTTGGCGAGCGCTTCGGCGCGGGTCTCGTCATCCATCCAGTCGAGCTCGTTGATCCGCTCGCGCAAGGCAGCCTGGAGATAGCCGACCAGCTCCTCCATCTGTTCCTTGTATTCCGGCGGGAAGTAGCGCTCGACATAGACCTGTCCCAGCACCTCGCCGAGATTGCCATTGACCAGCTGGATGGCGCGCAGATCGCGGGCCCGCTGGTTTTCAACGCCTTGCAGCGTGCGGCCGTAGAAGTCGAAGCTGGCCTCGTCGAAAGCCGCCGGCAGATAGGTGGTGTGATTGTCGATATAGTGGAACACCATGTAATCGCGCAGCGTCTCGATCGGCGTGTTGGCCCACAATTCCGACATCGCCGCGATCGCCGTGTTCTCGTCGATCATCACCTCGTCGATATCGCCCACGCCCATGCCTTCCAGGAAGGCATCCCACGGCATGTCGGGCGCCAGTTCGGCCAGCTCGGCGCGCTGGTAGCGATTATTGATCAGCAGCGAATCCTGCGCATCGGCGGGCGTCCACTGGATGTCCGCCATCGCGGCTTCCAGCGCATAGATGCCCTGGGCGCGGGCGGCGCCGTTATCGAAGCCCGACATCTCGAAGATCTGCGCGATATAATCGCGATAGGCCTGCTGGGTTTCCGGGAAATCGCCATCATCGCGCAGATAATAGTCGCGGCCCGGCAGGCCGAGACCGCCTTGCGTCAGGCGCAGCACATACTGGTCGGGATCATCACCATCGACGCTGATATAGGGGCCGACGAAGGCCGGCGTCATCGGCCAGGTCATGGCCTCGGCCACGGCGGCAAAGTCCGGCAGCGAGGACAGCGCGTCGATCTCGCTGCGGATCGGGTCCAGCCCGGCCGCCTCGATCGCGTCGGTGTCCATGTAGCTGGCATAGAGATCGCCGATCTGCTGGCCCGGCTCGCCGGTCTCGCCGCCCTCGGCCGCCATGTCCTCGATGATGCCGGCTATGCGGCGCTCGGATTCAAGATAGAGCTCCAGGAACACGCCGTTCGAGGAGAACCCGTCCGGAATCGACTGGCTGTCGAGCCAGCCCTCATTGACATAGCGGAAGAAGTCATCGCCCGGATCGACGGTCGCGGAGACATAGTCCGTCTCCACACCCCAGGCGCCCAGCGCCGCGTCG
>CBDUFA010000228.1:0-3709 GCA_965366295.1 uncultured Hyphobacterium sp. | reverse complement strand
TGGGTCACCTCAAGGGCGTGCTGACGGATTTCCTCGCTGCCTTTTTCGAGACCGATACGGTGGAGGCGCAATTCCGCCCGCACCATTTCCCCTTCACCGAACCGTCCGCCGAGATGGACGTGAAGTATTCGCGCGTCGGCGATGCCGTGAAGATCGGCGAGGGCGACAGCTGGATGGAGATCCTCGGCTGCGGCATGGTGCACCCCAATGTCATCAAGTCGTGCGGGCTCGATCCGGACGAATACCAGGGCTTTGCCTGGGGGATGGGCGTGGACCGTCTCGCCATGCTGAAATACGGCGCACCGGACCTGCGCGACTATTTCGCCAATGATACGCGCTGGCTGGCGCATTACGGCTTCTCGCCGCTCTTGCAGGCCAATCTCGCGACCGGGTTGAGCTGATGCTCCGCTGGTTCAAGACCAATCACCAGGCCCTGACCGCGATTGGCGCGATGGTCGTCGGTGTCGCCGCGCTCTATGTCGCCTGGGACCAGGCCCGGGTGATGCGCGCCCAGCAGCATGGCGCGGTCGTGCCGGCGCTGCAGATCGACCCTTATGTCTCTTCGCCGGATGGCAGTTTCACCATGGGTATCCGGGTCAACAATAATGGTGTCGGTCCGGCCTTTGTCGAATCCGTGGAAGTGTTGCGCGATGGCGAAGTCCAGGCCTCGCTCGATCCGTTGATCACGGGCATGCCGTCCAATCTCACGGATCGCTCCTGGTCGTCGATGAACGGGCGCGTGATCGCGCCGGGCGAGGAAGTGACCGCGCTACGGCTCAGCTGGGCACCGGGCAGTGTGTCCGGCGAGCAGGCCAATGCGCTCCTGGAAAACTGGGACCATTGGGATCTGCGCATCTGTTATTGCTCGGTGTTTGACCGGTGCTGGACCGCCAGTGTCCTGACCTTGCGCGATGAACCGACGCGTCATTGCCCGGTCCAGACCATCGATGTGTTTGAAGACTTCGGCCGGCCAACGCCGGACTCACCGGAAACAGACGAGTAACCCCATGAAATTCACCCTGTCCTGGCTGAAAGAGCATCTCGAGACCACGGCGTCGCTCGACGAGATCGTCGAAGCGATGACGATGGCCGGCCTCGAGGTCGAGCATGTCGAGAACCCGGCCGAGGCGCTGGGTGATTTCACCGTCGCGCACGTGAAAACGGCGGAAAAGCATCCCGATGCCGACAAGCTGAAAGTCTGCACGGTCGAGACCAAGGACGGGATCAAGCAAATCGTCTGCGGCGCGCCGAACGCGCATGCCGGGATGAAGGCCGTCTATGCGCCGCTGGGCACCTATATCCCGGGCGCGGATTTTTCGCTGGATGCCAAGCCGCGGAAGATCCGCGGCATTGAATCCCATGGCATGCTGTGTTCGGCCCGGGAGCTGAATGCCGGTGATGACCATGACGGCATTATCGACCTCGAGGGCGATTGGGCGGTCGGTACGCCCGCTGCCGAGGCGCTGGGTGCGAATGATCCGGTGATCGATTTCGAGGTGACGCCGAACCGGCCGGACTGGCTCGGCGTGGACGGAATTGCCCGCGATCTCGCTGCTGCCGGGCTGGGCAAGGTGATCACGCCGCACCCGAAATCCCTCAAGGGCGCTTTTGACTGCCCGATCGATATCAGGCTCGACTGGGAAGAGGCCTGTCCGGTCTTTGCCGGCCGCTATATCCGCGGCGTGAAAAACGGCCCGTCACCGGACTGGCTGAAGCGCAAGCTGGAAGCCATCGGCCTGCGCTCGATCAACATTCTCGCCGACATCACCAATCTCGTCTCCTATGACCGTTGCCGGCCGCTGCACGTCTATGACGCAGCTAAAATAGGCCGCACCATCATTGCGCGCCGTGGCAAGGGCGAGGCCGACAATTTCGAAGCGCTGGACGGCAAGACCTACACACCGACACCCGAGCAATGCGTGATCGCGGACGAGGACACTTGCCTCGGCTTTGGCGGTGTGATGGGCGGTGAAGACTCGGGCGTTTCCGACGAGACGGTCAATGTCTTCATCGAGTGCGCCTGGTTCGACCCGGAAATCACGCGGGCCACGGGCCGGGCGACCGGCATCGAGTCCGATGCGCGCTACCGGTTCGAGCGCGGCGTGGACACCGGGTCGCTCCAGCTCGGCCTCGACCTGGCGACGCAATACGTGCTGGAGCTGTGTGGCGGTGAAGCCTCGGAAATCCGTATCGCAGGCGAAGCTCCGGCCGCGCCTGACGCGGTGGATTTTCCCGTTTCCGAGGTCAAGCGCCTGACCGGGCTCGACCTGCCACCGGAGAAGATCACCAAGATCCTGCAGGCGCTGGGCTTCGGCGTGTCCGGCGCGGGCGGCCAGCTGAGCGTGGACGTGCCGACCTTCCGCCGCGACGTGACGCACAAGGCCGACCTGGTGGAAGAGATCGCCCGGGTTTACGGTTTCGACAAGATCGAGGCGGTCTCGCTGCCACGGCTTCCGGGCCGCCGCGAGCCGACCGCGACCGAGGGTCAGAACCGCGCGCGTCATGCGCGCCGGGCGCTCGCCGTGCGCGGCTATAACGAGGCCGTCACCTGGTCCTTCTGCCACCGCGACCAGGCCGCCCTGTTCGGCGGTCATGGCGAGGGGCTGGAGCTGGACAATCCGATCAGTTCCGATCTCGACGTGATGCGGCCGACCGCGCTGGTCCATTTGCTGACCGCGTTGCAGGCCAATGCGGACAAGGGGATCGAGGACCCGCGCCTGTTCGAGGCCGGGCCGGTCTATCTGACCGACCAGCCCGACGGGCAACGCATGGCGGTTTCGGGTGTACGTTATTGTGCGGCGGGCCGGCACTGGGCCGGTACACGCGATGCTGACCTGTTTGATGCCAAGGCCGATGCGCTGGCGGCGCTGGAAGCCGCCGGAGCGCCGGTGGACTCGCTGCAGGTCGTGGCCGAGGCGCGGGAGTGGTGGCATCCGGGCCGTTCCGGCGTGATGCGCCTGGGGCCGAAAAACGTACTTGCCGAGTTTGGCGAGATCCATCCCCGCGTGCTGAAGGCGCTGGGCGTGGAAGGCCGGGTGATCGGGTTCGAGATCATTCTCGACAACATCCCGTCGCCGAAGAAAAAGGCCGACACCAAGGCGCGTCCGGCGCTGGACCGGGCCGAACTGACGCCGGTGAAGCGCGATTTTGCCTTCCTTGTCGGCGCGGATGTTCCGGCTGACACGCTGGTGCGGGCGGCGAAGGGCGCCGACAAGGCATTGATCGCCGATGTCGCCGTATTCGACGTCTATGCCGGCAAGGGTGTGCCTGAAGGCCAGGTCTCGCTGACCGTCGAGGCCGTGATCCAGCCGCGCGAGAAGACGCTGACCGACAAGGAAATCGATGCGGTGGCCGCAAAGATCGTGGCCGCGGTCGGCAAAGCCACGGGCGCCAGCCTCAGGGGATAGGATGACCCCGAACCCGCGCAGACTGGCGAACGCCCCTGAAGCCGAGCAAAGGGCGTTCACCATCGCGGCGGTTCTGTCCAATCCAACGGCCGTCGCGGTCCTGGAAAAGGCGCATGCGCTCGACCTGCCCGACTGGGCGCTGATGGCCGGGGCGGTACGGAACGTGATCAGGCTGCTCATGCTTGTCTTCCTCAGTTGGCGCGGTACTGGCGCGGATGCGACTCATTCAGTGCCGGCAATGGCTGGCGTTGTCGCCGCGCTCGCGACAGGTTGCGAAAGCCTTTGTACAGACGATGTGCAGG
>CBDUFA010000227.1:0-3711 GCA_965366295.1 uncultured Hyphobacterium sp. | reverse complement strand
ACCGGGCGGCGACCAGCCGGTCGTCGTGTTCTGCACCACCGAGAATGATGTGCCCTCGATCACCGAGGCGCTTCGCGCCGGGGTCGACGAATACATCATGAAGCCCTTCGACACCGACATCGTGCAGTCGAAATTCCAGCAAGTCGGCCTGATCGCGGAGTAACGCCATGTTGGATATCACCGCCATCAAGTCCGTCTCCGCCGAAGCGCGTCGCCGCGCCGGCATCGCCATTCCCACTGCCCAGACCTATCTCGTCGAGGCCCGCCTCGCCCCGGTCGCCCGCGCCGAAGGCTATGAAAGCCAGGCCGAGCTGATCCGGGCGCTGGAAAAACAGCCCGAGGACCGGCTCTGGCGGCGCGTCGTGGAAAGCCTTGCTGACCACGAGACCTGGTTCTTCCGCGACCCGGCACCGCTCGATCACTTCATGTCCGACATCCTGCCGGTCCTGGCCCGCATCAAGGCGCGCAAGGCCCCGATCCGCATCTGGTCGGCCGGCTGTGGCACCGGGCAGGAAGCCTGGTCCATCGCCATGCTGCTGGAAGAGCAGAAAAGCCGGCTCGGCGGCATGGAAATCGAGATCGTCGGCACCGACATTTCCAGCCGCGCCATCGACCGGGCGCAGGCCGCCGCCTACTCCCAGTTCGAGGTCCAGCGCGGCCTGTCCATTCACCGCCTGATCGAACATTTCGAACCGCACGGAAACCAGTGGGTGCTCAAGGATTCGGTCCGCCGCTGGGCCCGTTTCGAACGCGGCAACCTGCTCAAACCGTCCGAGCGCCTCGGCGAGTTCGACATCATCTTCTGCCGCAATGTGCTTTCCGGCATGACGCCGGACGCCAGGAAGCACACGCTTCGCATGCTGTCCGCCCATTCCGGCAATGCCGGATACCTCGTGCTCGGCAAGGGCGAGACCATCACCGGCGGCGGCGAGCTCTATCGCGCCATGTCCGGCGCGAAGGGCGTCTATGCCCGCTCTGTCCAGGTGGAGCGACAGGCGGCCTGAAAGGGTTAGCCCCGGTGGGGCAAGCCGCCCCGCTAGTCTTCCGCCCCGATCAGATCGGCATGAAGCCGTAATTGCCCGGCGATCGCCTGCGCCAGGTCGCGCGTGACCATGCGCATATAGTCCAGTTCCCGGTCATCGCTCAGCGAAGCGGCCGCATGAATGTCGAAGAAGCCGTATCCATGGCCGTTCGGCAGCGTGTAGGTGTAGCGGTGTATCGCCTGCGCCTCGGCAAAGACATAGCCGTCGCCTTCCGGTTCCGGACCATAGGCCAGGCAAAGATCGAGCCGCTGCCCGAAAGGCGCGTCGGCGTCCGCGATCACCGTGTGTTCGCCATCTTCGCAGAAATGCTCCGGCAAGGGCGGCAGGGCGGCCTCGTCCGGCGGGGCTTCCCCGGTTGACGTGGTCTCGTTGCGTTGCAGGTCGAAATCCATGCCCAGCGACCAATTGAACTCGCCGCCGGTGCCGGGCATGGCCTCTTCGGCATCGTCATAGATCCGCGTCAGCTCGGCGGTCAGCAGATAAGGGTCCTGCACCCGGTAATGCGAGGTCAGCTCCGCGGTCTCGGTGATGAAGCGGCTCCAGTTTGCCCCGAAGGATTCGACATCGTCGACCTGGCCAAGCGTGGACTGCAGCACGTCGAGATAGGATTCGATCTGTTCGCGCGTGGCGGTGTCCACGTCCGGCATCTCGGGCAAGGCAACGGCCTCGTCCTGCGCGGCGGTCAGGCTGGCGGCGATGAGTGCGGCGGAAATCAGCATGAAAACTCCCCTGTCTGTCCCGGGGAGACTGCCACACTCCTGATTTCGCGCAAAGAAAAAGCCCGGAGCGGGGGCGCCGGGCTTTTCCTGCTCAAAGCGAAGGGATTGCGTTACGCAACGTCCTTCTGCTCAACCGGATCGCGGAGCACATAGCCACGGCCCCACACGGTCTCGATGTGATGCTGGCCGCCGGTCGCCGAGGCGAGCTTCTTGCGCAGCTTGCAGATGAAGACGTCGATGATCTTCAGTTCCGGCTCGTCCATGCCGCCATAAAGGTGGTTGAGGAACATTTCCTTGGTGAGCGTCGTGCCCTTGCGCAGGGAGAGCAGCTCCAGCATCTGGTATTCCTTGCCGGTGAGGTGGACGCGGTGGCCGTCGACTTCCACCGTCTTGGCGTCCAGGTTCACGGCGATATCGCCCGTCTTGATGATCGACTGGGCATGGCCTTTCGAGCGGCGCACAATGGCGTGAATACGCGCCACCATCTCGTCCTTGTGGAACGGCTTGGTCATGTAGTCGTCGGCGCCGCAGCCCAGGCCGCGCACCTTGTTGTCGATGTCGGCATTGCCGGTGAGGATCAGGATCGGCGTGTCGATCTTCGACATGCGAAGCGTCTTCAAAACGTCAAAGCCCGGCATGTCCGGCAAATTCAGGTCCAGCATGATGATGTCGTAATCATACAGCTTGCCCAGATCGACGCCTTCTTCCCCCAGATCGGTGGTGTAGACATTGAAGCCTTCCGACTTGAGCATCAGGTCGATGGATTGCGCCGTCGCGCGATCATCTTCAATCAGCAAAACCCGCATGGAGTATCTCCGCCCCGCTGCACAGCGAATCACTTCGCTGCTAGTTCCATGGTTAACGTGCTTCGAACGGTAGATGCAAAGCGTTAACGAAAGTTAACTGCGAATTGACTCCATCGGCAGAATCGAGTCCGTCCGCGATTCGTTCCGTCTCGATGCCGGACTCGGCATTTTCGCCTTTATTGCCTAGAGTTGCGCCATCCAGTCGGGGAGGATTGAGATGCGGCAAGCGATCGGCATCATTGGCGCGTTAATTTTTTCTGCAGTGGTTTCAGCCCAGGGCAGCGTGAATTGGTCGATTTTACCGAATGTTCGCACGGGGTCACCAAACGAGGACCTCACATTCTTTGCGACCATTGTGAACGGCACCGATGTGGAGATGGACTGCCAGCCCCGCTTCGGCGGCTTCTTTACATTGACCGGCGGTGCGCGGGGTCAGGCGCGCTTCTTCACCTATGACAATGGCGTTGTCGGGGATACGGCGAACGGCCTTGTGGCAATATCGGCCAATGGCCGGCAGGATTACGTCGTCGTGCTCGATGTCGACCGGGCCTATACTGGGAATGTTGTCGTCCCGTTGGCGTGCACCAATCCGGATGAAGTTCTTGTCGACCTCCAGCGCATTCCCGACGTGAACGATTTCAACGTCTTCGTCGAGGCCGGCGATCCGCCCGACATCGTCATGGTCAGCGACACGATCTCGCGCGATGGCGTCGCCCGCGTCGGCGAAACCGGACCGCGCGCCGCGCTCATGACCGTTGCCGCCGTCAATATTGGCGGCGATGCGGCCAACATGATCATCTTCCCCAACATCGCCGGCTTCTCGACGCTCAATGATGGCTTGCAGCCGACCATCTGTGAGACGGATCTGGCGGGCATCTGCACCGGTCCCGAGGCCCGGTTTTTACGGATCGCGAACTGGAACACCAATGATGTGCGGACATTCGCCGTCCGCGCCCGCGTCGCGCCGCCCCTGGGTGTGCCATTCTACCCCGACCGGCTGCGCCTGCAGGCGGTGGCGAGCCCGGAAGTCCAGCCGATCACGGATTGGTATGACATTACGCCCGGGGAGTTTGCGGTCCAGGCGCAGGGTAATGCCGGCGTGGCGATGGACGTGGCGTGCGTAGGCGGCGGCTATGGCCACAT
>CBDUFA010000226.1:0-3711 GCA_965366295.1 uncultured Hyphobacterium sp. | reverse complement strand
TATGCAGCTCGGATACTTCCAGGTGATCGCCGAACCGGTCTCGACCTGGGTCCAGGACACCTTGGAATTCTTCCCCCGGCAATCGGCGCGCTTGGTGACGAAGTTATAGACCCCGCCCTTGCCATTCTCATCGCCCGGCCACCAGTTCTGGACGGTGGAATACTTGATCTCGGCATCATCGAGCGCGACCAGTTCCACCACGGCGGCGTGCAGCTGGTTTTCATCGCGCATCGGCGCGGTGCAGCCTTCCAGGTAGGAGACATAAGCCCCCTCGTCCGCAATGATCAGCGTGCGCTCGAACTGGCCGGTGCCTTCTGCATTCATGCGGAAATAGGTGGAAAGCTCCATCGGGCAGCGTACGCCCTTGGGCACATAGACGAAGGTGCCATCGGAGAAGACCGCGCAATTGAGCGTGGCAAAGTAATTGTCGGATGTCGGCACGACCGAGGCGAGATATTTCCGAACGAGGTCCGGGTGCTCGCGGATAGCCTCGGAGATCGACATGAAGATCACGCCGGCCTTGGCGAGCTCCTTCTTGAAGGTCGTCGCCACTGAGACGCTATCGAACACGGCATCGACGGCCACTTTCGGCGTCTCGCGGGCCTCGGCTGCGGTTTCCGCCGCCCCTTTCACGCCGAGCAGGACTTCCTGCTCCTTCAGCGGGATGCCGAGCTTTTCGAAGTCGGCGAGGATTTCCGGCGGCACGTCGTCGATCGATTCATATTTCGCGCCGGTGGCGGGCTCGGCATAGTAATAGATGTCCTGGTAGTCGATCTTCGGATAATTCACCTTGGCCCAGTCGGGCTCGATCATTTCCAGCCAGCGCCGATAGGCCTCGAGCCGCCATTCGAGCATCCATTCGGGCTCGTCCTTCTTGGCCGAGATGTAGCGGATCGTGTCCTCGGACAGGCCCTTGGGCGCGCGCTCCTGTTCCACATTCGTGGTGAAGCCGTGCTTGTACTTGTCCGATTCCAGACGCTTGACGTCCTCGATGGTTTCCTTGACCGCAGGCATATGATCCTTCCGCGTATTAGGCGGTTTGCTTGAGGCGCGGCTTGACCCGCGCATATTCTTTTTCCCAGGCCTTCAGGAAGGCCTCGACATCGTCTTCCGTGGAATTCCAGCCCAGGCTCACCCGGATGGTGCAGCCGGCCGATTCCTCACACATCATCGCCGTCCAGGTCTTCGAGACGCCCGCCTTGCCCGAGGAGCAGGCCGAGCCTGACGACACGCAGATGCCGGACAGGTCCAGCGCGATGACCTGCATGCCGCCTTCCCAGCCAGGCGTGCAGATCGCCGATGTATTCGGTGTGCGCGCCGCATTCTTTCCGAGAAAACAGCAACATGGCTCGATCTTCTGCAATTGCGATTCAAGCCGGTCGCGCCATTGCGCAATGCGTTCCCATTTGCCGCCATCGGCCAGGCAGGCCTCCAGCGCCTTGGCGAAGGCATAGGCGCCGGGCACATTCTCTGTGCCGGACCGGCGGCCGCGTTCCTGCCCGCCGCCTTTCTTGAGCACCTCGAACGGCGCATCGCAGGCCATGATCAGCGCGCCGACGCCTTGCGGGCCGCCCACCTTGTGCGCCGAGATGGCTGCGTAATGCGCGCCTGAAGCGGCGAAATCGAATGGCGCCTTGCCGAGGATCTGGACCGCGTCGATGTGGTAGAGATGGCCTGCCTCGCGGACGATACGTCCGGCTTCCTCGAAGGGCTGGATGACGCCGGTTTCGTTATTGGCGGCATGCAGGCAGACCAAGGCTTTCTCGGCGCTGTCCAGCCCGGCCAGGCGTGTCTTCAGCCAGTCCAGATCCGCCGTGCCGTCAGCGGTGATCGGCAGCAATTCCACCGGCAGGCCGGTGACTTCTGAACAGCGCGCCACGGCTTCGTGTTCGCTGACCGTATGGATGATGCGCGTCACGCCGCCGCCCCGGACCGCGCCCTCGATGGCGAGATTGTCTGCCTCGGTACCGCCCGAGGTGAAGATGATGTCATTGGGCTGGGCCTTGAGCGCCTTGCCGATCACCAGCCGCGCATTTTCGAGAATCGCGCGCGCGCCGCGCCCGGACGTATGTACCGCCGAAGCATTGCCGCAGCGGTCCATGGCATCCAGCAACGCCTGCCGCGCTTCGGGCCGTACCGGCGTTGTCGCATTGTGATCGAGATAGACCGTCATCGCCCTCTTTGATCCGTCCTATTCTGCCGCGACGCTTTCGATCTCGCGGTCTGCCGACCGCTCGTTTGCGCCGCGTGCCGCGCCCATCACCCGGCCCGCGATCACGTCTTCCAGCGTGATCGAACCGAGGAACAAATAGATGTGGCGGCCAAGTTCATCCCACAGATCATGGGTAATACACCGGCGGCCGCCATCCATGCAGCCCTTTGCCTCACCTTCACAGCGGGTCACGTCAACCGTCTCGTCGACCGCCGACATGATATCGAAGACGCGAATCTCCTCGGCCGCGCGTGAAAGGGTGTATCCCCCGCCCGGGCCCCGGATCGAGTCCACGAGATCGGCTTTGCGCAGCCGCGCAAACAATTGCTCCAGGTATGACAGGGAAATCGATTGCCGCGACGCGATGTCGGCCAGTGTGACCGGTCCGCGAACCGAACGGCGGGCGAGATCGGCCATTGCCATGACGGCATAACGGCCCTTGGTGCTTAACTTCATGTCTTCACTCCCCAAAACCCTCGCAATTCACGGTCGGCCTGTGCTATCACGCGCCAAACTTTTACGCGGGTGGCTGAATTCAACACTGGCAGACGTAAGTCTCCGAGTGTTTTAGTCAACTTTATTCCGCCCGCAAACAGCCACGATTCGGTTCTCTGCAGTTTAATGACCGCTCGAACCGCTGAGGAATTGAACAAAGAGAGGCAGAACCGGTATGCCCGACGTGATTATCCCCGGCCCGGAAGGGCGCCTCGAAGGTCGCTATGCGCCGGGCGAAGCCGACAATTCGCCGATCGCGCTGATCTGTCACGCCCACCCGATGGGCGGCGGCAACATGGAAAACCATACCTCGGTGATGATGTATGACATTTTCCGCAAGCGCGGCTTTGCCACGCTGCGGTTCAATTTCCGCGGCGTCGGCCGCAGCCAGGGTAGCTATGACCAGGGGCTGGGCGAGCTCTCCGATGCCGCCACCGCGCTCGACTGGGTGCAGGCCTACAACAACAATGCGCCGTTTTCCTGGGTCGCCGGACATTCTTTTGGCGCCTGGGTCGGCATGCAGCTCCTGATGCGCCGGCCGGAAGTCGCCGGTTTCATCTCGGTGGCGCCGCCGACCAACATGTATGATTTCAACTTCCTGGCGCCCTGCCCGGCCTCCGGCCTGATCCTGCATGGCGATGACGACAAGATCGTGCCCTATGACGACATGGAACGCATGATGAGCAAGGTGCGGGTCCAGAAGGGAATCGAGATCGAGCGCGAACAGGTGCCGGGCGCCGGTCACATGTTCTCCAATCATCTCGAAGAGCTGGAAAAGCGGATCGAAACCTATCTCGACCGCCGCCTGCCGATCGTCATCGAGGAACGCAAGAACCAGCGCCCCCGGCGCTAGTCAGCAAGCGCGGGCTTTCCACCGGTCATCGGCCGCGGCACGCCCGTGATTGACGGCAGGCTGAGCGGCAGGCCTTTGCGGCTGCGCACGGCCAGCCAGGCAAAGGCCTGCGCTTCCAGGAAATCGCCGTCCAGCGCCTCGGCCTCGACCG
>CBDUFA010000225.1:0-3713 GCA_965366295.1 uncultured Hyphobacterium sp. | reverse complement strand
GGGACCCGTCCCAGGCCGGCCCCTTTGTCAATCTCGAGACCGGGCGGCGGCGCACCTGATGGCTGTTTTCCGCGAAACCGTCCCCCGCACCTTCCAGGAAAAGCTCTACGAGCTGAACTGGAGCGTGGTGCTGTTGCTGGTCCTGCTCGGCGGTGTCGGCGTGGCCATGCTGTATTCGGCGGCAGAAGGCGCCTGGAACCCCTGGGCCAGCCGCCATCTGATCCGCTTCGTCATCGGCGCCGGCGTGATGCTGACCGTAGCGCTGTTCCCGCCCCGTTTCTGGATGGGGATGGCCTATCCGATCTATCTCGGTGCGCTCGCCTTGCTGGTCGGCGTCGAGCTCTTCGGCGAGACCATCAACGGGGCGCAGCGCTGGCTGGAAATCGGGCCGGTGCGCATGCAGCCCTCGGAGATCATGAAATTCGCGGTCGTGCTGGCGCTGGCGCGTTTTTATCACGATTTGCCGGCGGACAAGATCAACTCGCCGCTCGGCCTGCTCACCCCCGCCTTCCTGATCGGCGCACCGGCAGCCCTGATCCTGCACCAGCCGGACCTTGGCACGGCGGTGCTGGTGGTGGTGACCGGCGGTGCGATCGTGTTCCTCGCCGGGCTCAGCTGGCGCATCATTATCGGCGGCGCCATCGCGGCGGCCTTTGCCATTCCGGCCTTCCTGCGGTTCGGCCTCGAGGATTACCAGCGCCGCCGGATCTTCACCTTCCTCAACCCGGAGGATGATCCACTCGGCGCCGGCTATCACATCCTGCAGTCCAAGATCGCGCTCGGCTCGGGCGGGCTCACCGGACGCGGTTTCATCGAGGGCACCCAGACCCAGCTCAACTTCCTGCCGGAAAAACAGACCGACTTTATCTTCACCATCCTGGGCGAGGAGTTCGGCCTGATCGGCGGGCTGGCCGTGCTGGGGCTCTATGCGCTGGTGCTGGCCAATGCCGTGGCCATCGCCACCTCCTGCAAGTCCACCTTCCTGCGCCTGACCGTGATGGGCATTGCCACCACGTTCGCGCTCTATGTCTTCATCAATGTCGGCATGATCACAGGCATGTTGCCGGTCGTTGGCGTGCCGCTGCCGCTGGTCTCCTATGGCGGCACGGTGATGCTGGCCGTGCTGTTCGGATTCGGCCTGATCCTCGGCGCGCACGTGCACCGGAATGCCGAGCCGCCCAAGGGCGCCGGCCTGTTCGGATAACCGCTAGATTTCCTTGACCCCTGCGTCAGTTTGGGGAAGGCTCCGCGCCAATTATGGCGGGGGATTCCGCTGGAAATCTTGGGGAGAATTTCATGGCTGCGGCTCATGCTCACTGGTCGTCTCGATTCGGATTCCTTATGGCGGCGATCGGGTCGTCGGTCGGCCTCGGTAACTTCTGGCGCTTCCCGTATACGGCGGGCGAGAATGGCGGCGCCGCCTTCGTCATCATCTATCTGGCCTGTATTCTTCTGATCGGCTTTCCGATCCTGATGGCCGAGCTCTCGGTTGGCCGCTACGGCCAGAAAAGCGCCATCGGCTCGGTCGAGAAAGTGGCGCTCGATACCGGCAGCACCCGCATGTGGGCCGCGACCGGCCTGATCGGCCTGATCGGCGGCATCCTGGTGCTCTGCTTCTATTCCGTCGTTGCCGGCTGGGTGACGGCCTATGTCTTCAAGATGTTCACCGGCGAGCTGGCCGGGCAGTCACCGGAAGTCGTGGCTGCCGCCTTCGGTACGTTCTCCGGCGACAGCTACCAGGTGCTGGGCTGGCATACCGCCTTCATGGTGCTGACCATCCTCGTGGTGGCGCAGGGCGTGACCGGCGGCATCGAGCGGGCGGCATCCATTCTGATGCCGATCTTCTTCGTCATGCTGGTCGGCATGGTCGGCTATGCCGCCATCGCGGGCGATATGGGGGCCGCGCTCAATTATCTGTTTGCAGTCGATTTCTCGGAGGTGAACGGGGGAACCTTCCTGGCCGCGGTCGGGCAGGCCTTCTTCTCCATCGGTCTCGGCTCGGCGATCATGATCACCTACGGCTCCTATCTCGACAAGGACGCCAATATCGGCCAGTCCGCCGGCATCATCTCGGCCGCCGACTCCGGTGTTGCCCTGATCGCCGGCCTGGCGATTTTCCCGTTCGTCTTCGCCTTCACCGCGCTTGAGCCAAACGCCGGTCCGGCCCTGTTCTTCCAGGCCTTGCCGGCCGCGTTCGCGCAAATGCCAGCGGGGAATATCGTCGGCGGTGCCTTCTTCGTGCTGGCGCTGATCGCGGCGCGGACCTCGTCGATCTCGCTGCTGCAGGCCGTGGTCGCCTGGATCGAGGAAAACTCCTCCTTCCACAAAAGCACGATCGCCTGGACGATGGGTGGCTTCATCTGGCTGGTGGGTGCCGGCGTGGCCTTCTCGGGCCAGTTCTTCGACATGCTCGATTTCCTGTCGAGCTCGATCGCCCTGCCGCTGGCCGGCCTGCTGATGGCGCTGTTCATGGGCTGGGTGGTGGATCGCAAGATCGCGCATTCGCAGCTCTCGCACGCCTCACCACTGCTGTTCGGCTATTTCCGCTTCGTGTTGCGTTTCCTGGCTCCGATCGCGCTGACGATCATCCTGGTGCTGGGACTGGATTCCCGCTTCGGCTGGGGAATTGCGCAAGCGATCGGTCTCGGCTAGCCGAAGCGTTTCGCCAGGTCGTCGGTGGCACGGACCAGCCCGTCCACCGTCCCTGGCTCACCGGCTGAATGCCCGGCATCGGGGACGAACTCGAGCCGGGCATTTCCTTGCCAGGCCTGCGCAATATCCCAGGCCCGGCGCGGCGGCGTGATCACGTCATAGCGGCCCTGCACGATGTGGCCGGGCAGGTGCCGGATGCGATCCATGTTTTCCAGCAATTGCGCATCCGTATCGAAGAAGCAGCCATCGACGAAGTAATGCGTCTCGATCCGCGAGATCGCGTCGGCGCGCTTGGGATTGTTGCGGTTGGACGGTTCCGGCGAGGCAAAGGAAATCAGCGAGGATTCCCAGTCGGCCCAGGCCACGGCATCGTCCAGCCGGGCTTCGACATCTTCCTGCATCAGCCGCGCATGATAGCTCGCCAGCACGTCCTCGCGCTCATCGGCGCTGAGGCGTGAGACCAGCTTGTCCCACTCGTCCGGGAAGAGCCGGTTGGCGCCGTCGCGATAGAACCAGTCCATCTCCTGTTGCGAGCCGAGGAAGACCCCGCGCAAGACCAGCGCGATTGTGCGGTCGGGATGGGTCTGGGCATAGGCAAGCGACAGGGTCGAGCCCCAGGACCCGCCGAACACGACCCATTTGTCGATGCCGAGCTTCTCACGGATCGCCTCGATATCGGCGACCAGATCCCAGGTCGTATTGTGTTCCAGGCTGGCATGGGGCGTGGAGCGCCCGCAGCCGCGCTGATCGAACAGGACGATGCGATAGACTTTCGGATCGAAATATCGGCGCATCTGCGGATTGACGCCGCCGCCCGGACCGCCATGCAGCACGATCACCGGCAGGCCATCTTTTCGCCCGCATTCCTCGACATAGAGCTCGTGTCCGTTACCGACGCCGAGGCGAAAACTTCCAAGGGGCTCAACCTGAGGGTAGTAAGAGCGGCGTTTTTCACGGTTTTGCAACGGACTATCCTGTTTGTTTTGGCTTGAAAGACAGGGTGTTCTTGCCGCACACTAGCTTCGGGGCAAGGGCTGGCAATCATTTGTTGGCCGCGATGG
>CBDUFA010000224.1:0-3720 GCA_965366295.1 uncultured Hyphobacterium sp. | reverse complement strand
GAGGCATTCGCCGTCTTGGTGTAGCCGAGAAAGCCCCGCGGCTTGTTGCTGCCATCGCCATTGATGAAGGCATCGCCCTCTTGCGCAGCGAACACGTCGCGCACTTCCTCGGCCAGCCATTGATCGATATCGACCAGCGCATCATCCAGCAGCTGGCTGGTGGCCGCAGGCATGGCGTAGAGCTCGGCGGTCGGAAACTCGAGAAGGTCCAGCGTCGGGCTGTCGGTCTCCGGCCGGGCCGCCGTTTCGGAAACCCAGCCCGTGGCGGCACCGCCAAGGCTGACCGGCTTCCTGAAGGTATGCGCTGTCGTCTGCTTCACGCTGGCGATACCGCGGATCGGCGACGCCTGGGTCAGAAGCCGGTCGATCAGCGCCTCGGTCTCGGCCGGGGCGACATAGCCGCCATCAGCATTCGAGCCCGCCGAAAGGGATTTGCCCTCGATCAGCTTCGAGGCCTCGCCGGTGCGGACATAGCTGTCCCAGGCAGTACTGGCCTCGCCCTGCGCCTTGCCTTCCAGCCCGGGACGCGAGGCCTCCAGCGCCAGCCGGTCGAGCCGGTCCTGGGCGCGGTCGAGCGCGGTGTCGATGCGCGCCACTTTCTCGTCCAGCAACGGATCGGCGGCGGACTTCGCCTCGATCTCGTCGAGGCGCCGGTCATTGGCCTCCTTGAAGGCCTCGAAGGCGCACAGCACTTCGCCCAGCGCCGCGCGGGTCTCCGCCGACGGCGCCGCCATCTTGGTTTCCTTGGTCATGTATTTCCTCTTGTTTGAAACTGTCATTCCGCCGGTTCCGGCACCGAAAGCCGCAACCGCGCTTGCGGCAGCATCGGGAAGGTCACGATCGAGACTTCCCAGAGATCGATCCGGGTCAGCTCCCGCCCGCCAGCACGCCGCGGACTGAAGCGCTCGGTCCGGAAACCGATCGACAGCCCGTCGACAGCGCCCTGGCGGATCAGTCCGGCCGCCGCCCGGCCGCGTGGTCCCACCGCCAGGACACGCCCGCGCACGAACAGGCCGCGCGGGTCTTCGCGGATCTCGTCCCACACGCCGACGGGTTCGCCGGCATCATGCTGGAACAGCATGCGCACGCCCTTCGCCCCGCGCCGTTGCAGGGCGCGGGCGAAGGCACCGCGGCGCACACTGTCCCGGTTGAGATCAGCGAGGCCGAACAGGCTCGCATAGCCTTCTATGCGCAGCGGCGTGTCCGCTGCGGTCATCGTTTCCATGGCATGCTCCGGGATCAGTCGCGCGCGTCGAGGCGGCGTTCAATGCGGCTCAGCGTGTCCTGGGCCTGCTGGATCTGGACTTCGAGCCGGGCCAGCCGCTCGCTCGCGGATTCGTAGAGCTCGGCTTCGGCCTCCAGCCGGTTGAGCCGCTCTCCCGCACCGCCGGCCCAGATCAGTGCGCCGCCGGTCTGCATCACGAGGGCGAAAATGACGCCCAGCGTGATCGATCTTTCCATCCGCCAGCCCGTCATGACGCCTCCGGCAGGCCGAGCAGCCGGCGCTTTTCATCATCGGTCAGGAAATCCGCCGCACTCACGCGCGCCCAATCGGCGGCCCGCTCCCCGGCCAGCGCCGGCAGCGCGGAAGTGTCGGCCACGATCTCGAAGCGGGTTGCATACCAGGGCGTCAGCCAGCCGGTCAGCGCCCGCGCCGTCTTCCGCACCAGCGGCAACACGGTCTGACGCCAGAAGGCCAGATTGGCTTCCTTGTAATTGGCATGGGTATTGTCGCCGGGCAGACCCAGCAAAAGTGGTGGCACACCAAAGGCCTGCGCGATCTCCCGGGCGGCTTCCCGCCGGGCCTCGATGAAGTCCATGTCCGCGGGCGTCAGCGCCATCGGCTTCCAGTCCAGCCCGCCTTCCAGCAGCATCGGCCGTCCGGCATTGGATGGGCCGGTATAGGCGTCCATCAACTCGGTCTTGAGGCGGTCGAACTGGTCCTCGGTCAGGTTGGAGCCCTCGCCGGTATTGAAGACCAGCGCCCCGGACGGCCGTGCGGCATTATCCAGCAAACCCTTGGCCCACGCAGCGCCGGCATTGTGGACATCCAAGGCAGCCGCCGCCGCTTCCAGCGGGCTGAGCCCGTAATGATCGTCCGACGGGTGGAAAAGTTTCATGTGCAATATGGGCGAACGTCCGTTGGCCCGGTCACGTGCAAAGCTGACCTTCCGGCCATTGGCGGAATACTCCCAGCCATCCGGCCAGCCGCGCCGGCCCGGCAGGACCCGCATGCGGTCGGGCCGTAGCGAGAACAGTTCGCGCGGCACGCCATCCAGCGACGCCAGCTCGGCATAGGCATTGCCGGCGATCTGCAGGAAGCCGTAATGCGCTTCGAGGAATTCCTGTGCCGACTGGTCCGGATGGGGCTGTTGCAGCAACTCCGCGACCGGGTGTTCGCCCGCGCCCTGACTTTTGACCCGCAGCGGCGTGGAGGCCGCGGCTTCGGCGATCAACCGGACACAGCGATGCACGATCGGATTGCGGGCGAACCCCTCCTTCGACATCGCGGCATAGTCACGCGGCGACCAGGCTGTCCGCGCGCCAAGCGCCAGCGCCACGAGCGGGGTTGCCGACACGGACTTGGTGTTGAGCCCGAAAGTCCGGGCGAGTTTGTCGAACATGATTCTTCTTTCACAATTGCCGCAGGCGCGGCGCACCGCGCGGCGTCATCAGCAAATCGGTAACCGCCCAGACCAGCGCATCGACGCGGTCAGGGCTTTGCGAGCCGGCCTCCGGTGAACCGAAGGCGCACATCTGGTCTTCCAGCGCCGGGAAATGCCCGGCATGGCTGACCCGGCCGGCAGCATAGAGCGCCGCCACGGGCTCGGCCCGCGCGCGCTTGCCGCGGCTGGCGCGGACAAGTTTCACCGGCAATCCGGGGCGCGCAGCTTTCAGCACCGCGGCCACCATGTCGCCGCCCTGGTTGGATTCGGCGACGACACAATCAGCTTCGAACCCGTCGTACGCCGCCGCGACGGCCTCCGCCCAGGCCGAGGGTTTCGCCGGGCCGAAGGAACGGTCGGCCAGTATCCTGGCTGTTCGACCGCCGCCTTCGCCCGACGCGCCAGCCACGATGATCCCGCATTCATCCGAGCGGTCATGGCCGGTTGCGGGAGGGTCAACCGCGACGATGATCCGCTGCGGGTCGACAGGATCGTCCCGGCAGGCGTTTTCAATGTCCTTGCGTGTCCAGAGCGCGCCTTCAGGATCCTCGATCAGTGCGCCGTCCAGTTCCTGGCGGCCGAGTAGCGATCCGCCATAGGCGGCTTCCATGGCCGGGATGAATCCCGGTGCCAGATTGGCCCTGTTCTCGCGGCTGGATGACCGCGTGATCACCACGCCTGGCCGTTTCACCAGGGCTTTCAGCGCCGGTATGGGCCGCGGCGTGGTCGTCGCCATCAGCTGGGGCTCATCGCCGAGCCGCAACCCCATCATCAGCGTATCCAGCGTTTCCTGCGGATGCGCCCAGGCGGCAAACTCGTCAGCCCAGGCCGCTTCGAATTGGGGGCCCCGCAGACTGTCCGGGTCCTCGGCCGAGAAGACATGCCCCTCCGCCCCGCCGGGCCAGATCAGGCGCCGCCGCGAGCTCTCGAAGCGTGGCCGTTCCTCATCCGGACCGATATTCGCCAGACCCGACGCGCCGCCAATCATCACCTCGCGCGCATCGTTCAGCGTCGGGGCGATCAGCGCGATGCGCCGGCAACCCGCTGCGACTTT
>CBDUFA010000223.1:0-3721 GCA_965366295.1 uncultured Hyphobacterium sp. | reverse complement strand
AAAGCGAAGGTCCACATAGCCTTCTTCGTCAAGGTCGAACGCCCGGCTGGGATAGACTGGCGGCGCGCGTAGCAGCGGAACTCCGTTTTGGACATTTGCTTCGACCGTTGCAGGATCGCGCGGGCAATCGCTGCTGTAGAAGCAGCGTTCCGGCGTGTACCCGCTTGCTCTTAGGCGGTCAAAGACGTCGTCGAAATAGGCCGGGCTGGTCGATGCCATGATTGCCACCTGCATATCATACGAATTCGTGCGGAATTCCGGATCCATTTCCAGATTACCCGCGATCATGCGACTCACAACGATGAGGTATAGCGCATCCTCTCGCTGACCTTCGCGGCGCGCCTGTATGGCCGCCAGATAGGCGAGAAGTGCGACATCCGGTGTTGAAACCGGGCCGAAATACCGCATCGCCTCGAGGCCGGCCTGCGCAAATCGGCCACTTCTGCGGTATTGCTCAAGCGCGTTTGCTGCATACGCCGCGACAGCATTGGCCTGATATAGACCGCCATAGCGCGTTTCGCCGTCAGGCAGGCTCGAGAACAGCTCAATCGCGGTCTCTGCCAGGGCAATGGCATTGCGATAGTCGCCGGCGCTGCGATTAGCCCGGGCAGCAAAAACCGAATACCGACCGACTTCACCGGCCCCGGCGCCCAGCTCACCTGCCAGGTCCGCTGCGCGCTCATAGGCTTCAGCGGCGGTTTCATGATTGCCGGAGATCAGCGCGACCTCGCCCGCATTGGCGGCGAGGATAGTGACTGTTTCCGGGTCGACATCGCCACTTTCCGCGCTGCGCCAGGCCAGCTCTGCCTGCAAGGCAGCTTCATCCCAGTCCTCGGCATCCACGGCGGCTTCATAGGCGCGATAGGCATTGGCGACATTCGCCGGCAAGGACTGCGCCAATGCTGCCGAACTGAAAAGGGCGCTCATGATCACGGCGGTCAGAAAACGCATCCACTTCCCCATACTGGTCATTCAACGGAAAACGCTACACGCAAAGCGCGAGATTGCGAAGACCGCTTGGGTCCGCGCGCGCAAATCGCTATATGCGCCATCATGACCCAACCTGTTCATATCATCGGCGGCGGCATGGCCGGTTCCGAAGCGGCCTGGCAGCTCGCCCAGGCCGGCGTTCCCGTCATCATCCACGAAATGCGGCCGGTCCGGAAAACAGAAGCCCATCTCACCGAGGGCCTCGCCGAGCTCGTCTGCTCCAATTCCTTCCGGTCCGATGATGCCGAGACCAATGCGGTCGGCCTGCTGCACGAGGAAATGCGGCGCGCCAACTCCATCATCATGGCGATGGGCGACAAGCACCAGGTGCCGGCCGGCGGCGCGCTCGCCGTGGACCGGGTTGCGTTCTCCGATGACGTCACCCGGACGCTCAGCGAGCACCCGCTGGTGACGATCGAGCGCGGCGAGGTCGCCGGTCTTCCGCCCGAGGACTGGGATAGCGTGATCATCGCCACCGGCCCGCTCACCTCGCCAGCCCTGGCGCAAGCCGTTCTCGATCTCACGGGCGAGGATTCGCTCGCCTTCTTCGACGCCATTGCGCCGATCGTCGAGCGCGACAGCATCGACATGGATATAGCCTGGATGCAGTCGCGCTATGACAAGGGCGAGACCGAGGCCGACAAGGCCGCCTACATCAATTGTCCGATGGATCGCGATCAGTACGAGGCTTTCCTCGATGCGCTGCTGGCCGCGCCGCAGACCGAGTTCAAGGACTGGGAAAAGGACACGCCCTATTTCGAGGCCTGCCTGCCGATCGAGGTGATGGCCGAACGTGGCCGCGAGACGCTGCGCTGGGGGCCGATGAAGCCGCGCGGGCTCACCAACAAGCACAATCCCGAGGTCAAACCGCACGCCGTGGTCCAGCTGCGCCAGGACAACCAGCTCGGCACGCTGTTCAACATGGTCGGTTTCCAGACCAAGCTGAAATACGGGGCGCAGGGCGATATCTTCCGCATGATCCCGGGGCTGGAAAACGCGAAGTTCGCGCGTATGGGCGGTATTCACCGCAATACCTTCATCAATTCGCCAAGGCTGCTGGATCACCAGCTGCGTCTGAAAGCGCGCCCGGCGCTGCGCTTTGCCGGCCAAGTCACCGGCGTGGAAGGTTATGTCGAGAGCGCGGCCATGGGATTGATGGCCGGACGGTTCGCAGCCGCCGAAAAGCTGGGGCGCGAGATCACGCCGCCGCCGGCGACCACGGCGTTCGGGGCGCTGGTTCAGCACATCACCGGCGGGCATTTGTCCGGTCCGAAAGCCAGCTTCCAGCCCATGAATGTCAATTTCGGCCTGTTCCCGGCGGTCGAGACGCCGCTGAAAACCGAAGATGGCAAGCGGATCCGCGGCAAGGAGAAATCCAATGCGCGCAAACGCGCGATGAGCGCCCGCGCGCTGAAAGATATCGACAACTGGCTGCGCGAACCCGCCCACGCCTAGATTGAAATTCCTGCCAGCCTGGGCCAGCATCTCCCCAAGCACAGGGGAGAATAATCATGCGTTCATTGGTACTGGCCGGCCTTCTGGCGTTCGGCGCCGCATCCGCTCACGCCCAGCAACCGCCTGTCGAGGCTTTCGCCCGGCTGCCCGCCATGGTCGAGCCGGTGCTGTCGCCGGACGGACGCCGGCTCGCCTATATCGCCAATGATGGCGATGCGAGCGCACTCTATATCCTCGACATCGACAGCGGCGACCGGCGCGGCATCGGTACCAGCGAAATCCGTCCACACGCCCTACGCTGGGCCGGAAACGGCCATGTCCTCATGATGGCCAGCACGGCCGACCGTTTCACCCGTTTCGACCGCCGCAACCCGGTGGATCGCTCGGCTGTCTTCGCGGTCGATGCCGCAAGCCCTGCCAGCGTGATCCAGCTGCTGCATGATGACCGGCAGATCCATCCGCAAAATCTCAATCTGGGCAATGTGGTCGGTGTCGACCAGTCGACCGGCGATGTGATGATCCCCGCCTATGAGGCGCCCCGCCAGGCGGGCGTCAGCTCCTCGCGGGGCAGCGATGCCATTCAGCGCCCGCGCAACACGCTCTGGCGGGTCGATCCGGCGGACGGCAATGTCTCGCGGGAGATGCAGGGCCTGCCCGAGGTCTTCAACTGGTTCGTCGATCAGGGCGGCAACGCGATTGGCCGCGAATACTACGACAATGAGCGCGACACCTATCGGTTCTTCGCCTATCGCGACGGCGACTGGCAGGTCGTGATGGAGGAAAACGACCCGGTGCTGTCGTCCGAGATCGTCGGCTTCTACAATGCCGGCGAAGCGGCGCTTTACCGGTATAATGGCAATTATGCCGGCTTGCGCACCGTCAACATCGCATCGGGACCGACAGCCGATGTTACCGCCCTGCCCGATCGCGACATCCTCGGCTGGGAGATCAACCCCTATACGAATTACATCATCGGCATCGAGTATGATGAAGATGGCATGCGAACGGCTTGGTTCGACGACGGCCTGCAATCCATGCAAACCGCGCTGGCCAATGCGCTGGGCGATGACAGCACGACGATCTCATCCTGGTCGCAGGACCAGTCCCGTATCGTGGTGCGGACCGACAATGGCGACGCCGCGCGCGCCGAGGGAGGACGAATCCCGCCGACGCGCCGCCTCGCTTCACGAATGATCCGGGCCGGGAGCGCGATCGCGGGCACCGTCCTCGGCGCGGCGGGAGGCATCACGCGCGGCCGGCATCGCTCAATCGGTCA
>CBDUFA010000222.1:0-3721 GCA_965366295.1 uncultured Hyphobacterium sp. | reverse complement strand
TAAGGGCACAGGACAGGTCATGAACCTCGCATACGACATTCAACAGGATGGCGCGGACGCTGGCTCGCGCGATGGCCGCATCAAGCTGCATGGCGCGGAAGCCTTCGAAGGCATGCGCAAGGCGGGCCGCGCGGCGGCGGCAACGCTCGATCACATCGTTTCGATGGTGCAGCCCGGCGCAACCACCGAGGAAATCGACAACGCGATACGCGCATTCATGTTCGCCCAGGGGGGTGTTCCGGCCACGCTGGGCTATCGCGGCTATACCAAGTCGTCCTGTACCTCGATCAACCATGTGATCTGCCATGGCATCCCCGGCCCAAAGCCCCTGAAGGACGGGGATATCGTCAATATCGACGTCACCATCCTGCTCGATGGCTGGCATGGCGACACCTCCCGCATGTTCATTGTGGGCGAACCGCGCCGCAAGGCCGAACGGCTTGTCGAAGTCACATATGAAGCGATGATGGCGGGTATTGCCGAAGTGAAGCCCGGCGCCACGCTGGGCGATATCGGCGCCGCGATCCAGGAGATCGCCGAGGCCAATCGCTGCTCTGTGGTCCAGGACTTCTGCGGCCATGGCATTGGCCGCCTGTTCCATGACAGCCCGAATGTCCTGCACTATGGCCGGCGCGGCGAAGGCCTCGAACTGAAGCCGGGCATGTTTTTCACCATCGAGCCGATGCTCAATCTGGGCCGGCCCGATGCCAAGGTGCTCAATGATGGCTGGACGGCGGTGACCCGCGACAAGTCGCTGTCGGCACAGTTCGAGCACACGATCGGCGTCACCGAGGACGGTGTCGAGATATTCACCCAGTCGCCCGCCGGGCTCGACTGTCCGCCCTACGCGCTCTGAAGGGGTGCCTTCCAAGCCGGACACACCGCATCATGCGGGCCATCGCGACCGGCTCAGGCACCGCTTTGCAACCTCCGGCGGTGATGCGCTCGCCGATTATGAGCTGCTCGAGCTTTTCTTGTTCCGCTCGATTCCACGGCGCGACGTCAAGCCGCTGGCCAAGGACCTGATTGCCCGCTTTGGCGATCTCGGCGGTGTTGCCGCAGCCCCCGTCGAGGCGCTGGCAGAAGTGAAAGGCGTCTCGGACAAGACCGCCGTCGACCTCAAACTGCTGCAATCAGCGGCCGCGCGCATGGCCCGCGAAGGCGTGCTGGACAAGCCGGTGATCTCGTCCTGGTCGGCGCTGATCAATTACTGCCGGACCGCCATGCAGCATGAGAATGTCGAGCAATTCCGCGTGCTGTTCCTCGACAAGAAAAACCGGCTGAAAGCCGACGAGGTGATCTCGAAAGGCACGGTCGACCAGGCGCCCGTCTATCCGCGTGAAGTGGTGAAACGCGCCCTTGCCCATGAGTGCAGCGCGATCATACTGGTGCACAATCACCCGTCGGGAGATGTGACGCCCTCGACCTCGGATATCGAGATCACCAAGACGATCGTCGAGGCCTCGAAGCCGTTCAACATCGTGGTGCACGATCATCTCATTATCGGGCGGGAAATGACGGCCAGCTTCAAAAGCCTGGGCCTGATCTAGCGCCTGCCGCCATTCATCGGAGAACGCTTGCCGCCTCCGGGGACGCCGCCTAACAATCGCGCATGACCTATCGAAACTACTTTACGCATCTCGAATGTTCCGCCACGGGCGAACGCTACGAGAAAGACCGCCCCCACAATCTCTCCACCGCCGGCAAGCCCTTGCTGGCGCGCTATGACCTGGAAAAGGCGCGCGGGGAGATCGACCGCGACGCGATCTGGCAACGCGATGGCGGGTTCTGGAAATGGCGCGAGCTGTTGCCGGTGGCGCGCGAGGAAGACGTTCTGCGCCTCGGCGAGGTCGACACGCCGCTGATCGACATTCCGGTCGCGGCGAAATTGGCCGGCGCTAATGGCCGCGTCATCGTCAAGGATGAAAGCCGCCTGCCTACCGCCAGCTTCAAGGCACGAGGGCTGGCGCTCGGCGTCTCAATGGCCAAGAGTTTCGGGCTGAAACGCCTGGCCATGCCGACGGCCGGCAATGCGGGGGCGGCCATGTCCGCCTATGCGCGCCGCGGCGGGATGGAAGCCTATGTCTTCTGCCCCGAGGATGCGCCGGAGGTGAATGTGCAGGAAACCTGCCTGCAGGGCGGCAAGGTTTTCCGCGTCAACGGGCTGATCCATCATTGCGGCGCGCTGGTCGGGGCCGGCAAGGCGGCGATGGGCTGGTTTGATCTCTCAACCCTGAAAGAGCCCTATCGCGCCGAGGGCAAGAAGACGATGGGGATGGAACTGGCCGCCCAGCTGGGCTGGCGTTTGCCCGAAGCGATCTTCTATCCCACCGGCGGCGGCACGGGCCTGATCGGCATGTGGAAAGCCTTCGACGAGATGGAAGAGCTTGGCTGGATCGGCCCGGAGCGCCCCAAAATGTTTGCCGTCCAGTCGACCGGCTGTGCGCCCATCGTGAAGGCCTTCAATGAAGGCGCGGACCATGCCGAGGAATGGATGGACGCCGACACGATGGCCGCTGGCATGCGCGTGCCGAAGGCGGTCGCCGACTTCCTGATCCTGCGCGCCGTGCGCGAGAGTGGCGGCGCGGCCCTCGCCGTCACCGATGAACATATCCAGCGCTGCTGGCACCGTATCGGGGCCGAGGATGGCTTGCTGGTCGGACCGGAAGGCGCGGCAACCTATGCCGCAATGGAAATGGCGATTGCCGACGGGCTGATCGAGGCCGATGCTGAGATCGTGCTCTACAATTGCGGCTCCGGCCTTAAATACCCGATGCCGGACACGTCGCGAACACTGGACCGGCATGCCGAGATCGATTGGGGGAGTTTGTGACTCGCCAAGCGGGTTCGAGCGTGGGCTAATACTTTGCCATCCATGAGGAGTGTTGCCGATGCCCACCCAGTTTGAAAAAGCCCAGAGCTTTCATGCGCTTCACCAGGCGGGAAATCCGCTGGTGCTCCACAATGTCTGGGACGCCGGCAGCGCGAAGGCGGTCGCCGAGGCCGGGGCGAAAGCGATTGCTACAGGCAGCTGGTCCGTTGCCGCGGCGCAGGGCTATGAGGATGGCGAGAAACTGCCACTGGACCGGGTGATGCGCACCGCCGAGCAGATCAGCGCGGCGGTCGATCTGCCGGTCTCGATCGATTTCGAGGGCGGCTATGCGAAAGAGCCGGAATTCATCGCCGACAATATCGCCAGGCTGATTTCGGCAGGCGCTGTGGGCCTCAATTTCGAGGACCGCGTCATGGATGGCGATGGCCTCTACTCGCAGTCCGACCAGGCGCACCGGATCGCCGCCATCCGGGCCACGGCCGACGCTGCGGGCATTCCGCTCTTCATCAATGCGCGCACGGATGTTTTCCTAAAATCCGATCCGGCCAGCCATGCCGATCACATGAAGGAAGCCACCGACCGCTGCGATGTCTATGCCGAGGCCGGGGCCAGCGGCATCTTCATCCCGGGCCTCACCGATCCGGACCTGATCGGCCGGATCTGTGCCCACACGAAGCTGCCGGTAAACGCCTATATGAAAGATGGCGCACCCTCGATTGCCGAAATGGCGAAGCTGGGCGTGGCCCGGATCAGCCATGGCCCGGCGCCCTATCGCGAGGCGATTCGAGCGCTGACGGAACGGGCGGCGGGACTTTACAGCAGCTAGGTCTTTTTCTCCCCCTGCTTGCGGGGGGAGTGTCCCGAAGGGACGAGGGGGGCGAGGGGGGG
>CBDUFA010000221.1:0-3724 GCA_965366295.1 uncultured Hyphobacterium sp. | reverse complement strand
TGTGTCCGTCATAGCCGAGCGTGCCGAGCGCATAATGGGAATTGGGCCCGTTCAGCGCGGTCATCCCATTGGCGTCCCGGAATGCATTGCGGCTCGATCCGGTCGTACAGCTGCCATCTCCGGCACACGCCCAGATCTCCTCGAAGCCAGCCGCGTCGAGGGCGGCGCGGTAATTCCTGAAAATCTCGAGCTCCGAGCGTTCGTCCGGGCTTTCAAAGTAGAGGCGCGTGACCTGTCCCTCGACCCGCTCCGTGATGGCTTCGCGCGCCTCGAAATCAAAGCCGGTAATCATGTCGTATGCGTTGTACTCCCAGTATTCACCACCGCCCTCTGAGCCTTCATACGGTGTCACGAGTGGGTGCCCGGACACGGCCTGTTGCGGCCAGGCGGTGGCGGGTGCGAGGCAGACGATTGCGAATGCAGCGAGTCCCCGGAAAATCATGGCGTCCTCCCTTTGCCTTGGAACGCAAAACAGGCTAATCTCATTGAATGAACCTTCAATGAATATATTTTCAATGAAACCATGAGTCAACGCGACGAACAAAAAGAGGCGACCCGGGCGAAGCTGGTGACGGCGGGCGCAGCGGTATTTTCCCGCAAGGGGCTGGACGGCGCGCGCATTGGCGATATCGCAGAAGAAGCCGGCGTCGCCATGGGTACGCTCTATACCCATTTTCCCGACAAGGAGGCGCTCTTCGAAGAGGTGATGCGCGCCGGCAAGGCGGCTGTTATCGCCGGGATCGAGGCCACCCATGCGCTTGACGTCGATCACGAGACCCGCGACCGTCTGGCAATGGAAGGCGTCGTGGCCTTCGCGGAATCCCATGGCCCGCTTTTCCGGCTGTTGATGAGCCGGGGCGGTGGCGAGGACTCGCTGCGCCGCGAAGTCGTGGATGCCATCACGGCCTTGCGCGTGTCCGAATTTGAAGCGGGCCGTCATGCCGGCTGGGTCCGGCCGGGCCTGGACTATGAGGCTGCGGCGCGGTGCGAGGTCGGCGCCGTGTTTCACCTGCTGGACTGGTGGCTCGACGATCCGTCCCGCATGGACCGGGACCAGTTGATCCGGACGCTCTCGGACTTCCGCCGTTTCGGCGTGGAAGGCCGGCCCGCTTGATCGGAACGCTGCGAACGCCGAAATCTGGAACCATGAGTCAGACGATTCGCCTTGCCGGTCGCGAGATCGCCTATCAGCTGGTGCGGTCCTCACGCCGCCGGACGATCGCGCTCTATGTCGACCATTCCGGCCTCACCGTCCGCACGCCGCTGCGCGCCAGCGGCCGGCAGATCGAACGCGTCCTGCACGACAAGGCCGGCTGGATTGTCGATCGGCTGGCCGAGTGGGCGGACCGTCCGGCGCCTGCCGAAAGGGTATTCGAATGCGGCACGCCATTCCCGTTTCTCGGCCGGGATTACACGCTTGCGATCCACCCGCATCCGACCCGGGCGCGCACCCGCGTGGAGATCAACGACGACCGGCTTGTCGTTGAGATCGACCGTCATCTGGTCGGCGACATGAGGCAGACCACGATCCGCAAGGGTCTGGAGCGCTGGTACAGGCGGGAAGCAGAAACCCGTTTCCCGGAACGCGTCCGGTTTTACGCGGAACAGCTCGGAAGGCCGGTCCGCCAAATTGCGATCCGCAGCCAGAAGCGGCGCTGGGGCAGCTGCGATTCCAGAGGCATCATCCGGCTGAACTGGAGGCTCATCGGAGCATCCCCGGACCTGATCGACTATGTCTGCGCGCACGAAGCCGCGCACCTGGTCGAGCCTAGTCACTCGCGCGCCTACTGGACAGTGGTCGAGAGCCTGATGCCCGACTGGAAAGAACGGCGCCAGCGCCTCAACGCCACCGCGGGTCATTTCGTGCCGTTCTGATCATCTGCCCGGCTGCAGGTGCAGGTCCCGGCGTCCTCGGCAAGTGCTCCCCAAACGGACACAGCCCGCTGCGAAGCGGGCTGTGCCAATCGTCCGGACCGGAAATCCGGAATGGGGATACCGCCTAGAGCGGCGGCAAGGTCCGCGTTGGAGTCCACGGTGCCCCGGCGGCATCGAGCGCCGCCTCGAAGGCCGGAATCTGATCGTTGATCAGGGTTTCCAGCCGCTGGCGCAGCGCCTCGTATTCGGTCTCTGCCATGCCGAGCTGGCGCTCATGCGACGGGTTCGGCCCATAGGTCGCGAACGCCGTGCCGGTCTGGGCAAAGCCGATTCGGGTGCTGACCGTTGAAGGCTCGGTGCCATACTGGCCCCGGCTGGACTGGTTGCCGTTCAGGTCTTCCTCGATCTCGAACAATTCCTGACGCAGCGCTTCGTATTGCGCATCCAGTTCGCCCGGCGCGGTCCGCGAGCGGTAGAGCGCGGATTGCAGGCGGTTCAAACGCTCCCGCGTCACGCTGATCGCGGAAGTCGAGGCATTGACGCTGCGCTGCAGCGAGGCCAGCCGTTCCCAGAAGGCCGCGACTTCGTCGTCCGCGGCACCCGGAAGCGCACCCTCATGCAGGCGCTCCACCGTGAACTCCTGCGGCTCGCCGATCGTCTCGGTCTCGCCCTGGTACTGGCGCACCAGCGTCACCGTGTAGGTGCCAGGCGCCACCAGGTAGCCCGACGGTGCGCTGTCAGCGTCCTCGGCGGACATGACCGGCGAATAGCCCGGGAAGGATAGATCCCAGTTCACCCGGTGGAAGCCGGCCGTGACCGGGCCTTGCAGGCGGCGAACGACACGCCCGTCGCTGTCGCGGACCACAAGCCACATGCGCGGCGGGGCTTCGCGGCGCTCCGCCTCGATCACGTCAAAACCCGGGAAGGGCGTGTCGTCACCGGCCTCCGCGAGCGGACGCTCGGCTTCCTGCCGGATCTGTTCCGACGTCTGCAGGGCTTCGCTCATATAGTAGGTGAAGACCGCGCCGAAGGGCGGGTTCTCGGTGCGGAACATGGCATCGCCCTGCGAGCCCAGATCATCAAAGCCGAGCGGGTGACGTTCCATATACCACCAGGCGCGCCGGACCGGGAAAAGCGCCGTTCCGCCTTCCATCATTTCCGGCGTCACCTCGCGCAGCGGCGAGTAGTCGTCGAGAATGTAGATACCCCGTCCGAAGGTGGCCACGACGAGATCGTTCTCGCGGCGCTGGATCTGCAGATCACGCGCCGAGATCGTCGGGATGCCGGCCTGGAGCTGGGTCCAGTTTTCGCCGCCATCAATGGTGAAATAGACGCCGAACTCGGTGCCTGCGAACAGCAGGTCCGGGTTCACATGGTCCTGCGCAATGCGCCAGACCTGCTCGTCTTCCGGCAGCCCGTCCGTGATCGACCGCCAGGTGCGGCCATAATTGTCCGAGCGCAGCAGATAGGGCGTGAAGTCTCCGTATTTGTGATTGTCGAGCGCGAGATAGACCGTACCGGCTTCGAACAGGGACGGCTCGAAATCATTGACATAGGCCAGGTCCGGCACGCCCGGCAGATCGCCGGTCTCGGTCCGGCGCCAGGTCTCGCCGCCATCGGTCGTGATCTGGATCAGCCCGTCATCCGTGCCGGCATAGATCACGTTCTCGTCCACCGGCGATTCCGCCAGCGCACTGATCGTGTTGTAGTTCGACATCGCATAGATGTCCCAACCTGCATCCCACGACCATTGCCGGCCCATGAGCGGCAGCAGCATGCGGTCCTGGTTGCGCGTCAGGTCCTCGGAAATCGCGGTCCAGGTGTCACCGCGGTCATCCGAACGCCAGAC
>CBDUFA010000220.1:0-3751 GCA_965366295.1 uncultured Hyphobacterium sp. | reverse complement strand
GCTGGGCCTGTCCGGCTGCCTCGCCATTCTACTTGTGCGCGGCTCGGATTCCGCACTGGCATTGCCGGCGGCGCAGCAGGCCGGCGTGGCTGCAGCCGCCCTGCTGATTATCCACACCATCTATGCCTTCTTCATCGAATACTGGTCGAGCACGGGCCGGCTGGCGTCCAATATCGTCATCGTTGGTGCCACCGCCAATGCGCGCCGCCTGATCGAAGCCAATGCGCGCAGCAAGTCGGTCAATATTCTCGGCGTATTCGATGATCGCGCATCACGCAGCCCGTCCTCCTTGGCCGGTGCGCCGTATCTCGGAACCCTCGGAGACCTCGCCGGATGGCTTCACCTGCATGAAGTCGACCGCATTGTCGTTACCGTGACACCGCATGCCGTGGATCGCGTCCAGGCCTTGCTGGCGCGCTTGTCCGGCCTGCCCCAGCCGGTCTGCCTGTTGCTGGATTTCGAGCATTTCAATGCCCGTAAGCATTCCCTCGAAGACATTGCCAACGCGCCGGCGGCGCGGCTGTCCGGGAACGCCAACACGCCGGGCTGGATCATCGCCAAGCGGCTCGAAGACCTTATCATCGGTTCGATCATGTTCGTGGCTGCCCTGCCCGTCATGGCGATCCTGGCCGTCCTGATCCGGCTCGATTCGCCCGGCCCGGTGCTGTTCCGGCAGAAACGCGAAGGCTTCAACGGCCGGCTGATCGAAGTGCTCAAATTCCGGTCTATGCGGAATGATCCGGCACCCACGGACGGAAGTATCCGCCAGGTCGAACGCGACGATCCCCGTGTCACGCGGATCGGAAAATTCATCCGCAAGACCAGCCTCGATGAGTTGCCGCAGCTCTGGAATGTGCTGAATGGCGACATGTCGCTGGTCGGTCCGCGGCCGCACGCCCCGGGCATGAAGACCGGTGCCGCGCTGACCTCCAGCCTTGTCGCGGAATATGCCCATCGTCATCGCGTCAAGCCCGGTCTGACCGGCTGGGCACAGGTCAATGGCTCGCGCGGTCCGCTGCATTCGCCTGAAGCCGCCCGTGAGCGGATCCGGTTTGATGTCGAGTACATTGCCCGCGCCAGCCTGTGGTTCGATCTCTGGATCATGCTGAAGACCGGTCCGGCCTTGCTCGGCGACAAGATCAACGTGCGCTAGGGGCGAACCCTGTTCCGCGACCAGTAGCGATTCAGCGCCGCAATCATCGGGGGATTTGCAATCCTCCGGCTCGCGTCCGGATCGTCTCCGTAGAACGGGTTCCAGCCATTTTCGCTTTCTTCATACGGCATCCAGCCGGACGGCCAGTGGAAGAAAGCCGATGCCGCGCCCTGCTCTTCCAGCGACTGCAAGCGCTGCCGCAAGAAACCGTCCGCATTGAAGGCCCATCGGCGGACGCCGAATTCCCCGACCATCCAGCGCTCGGCAACCGGCGGCTGAACCGCGGCCTGTTCGTCTGAATAGGCGGCTGCGCTCATCGGCGGCGAATGCGTGTAGGCATACGGTGAATAATCGTGGATCGCGACAACTGTGTTCGCGATTCCGGACAGGTCCAGCGCATCCGCATAGGCCCGGTTGGCATATCCATCCGGACTGACGAGAAGCGGCGTGTCCGCATCAATTTCGCGCACCGCCAGCGCCAGCCGCCGCGCAAAAGCCGGCCAGTTGAAACCGGTCACGACATGGCTTGCATTCGGCTCGACCATCAGCAGGTATCCGGCCACACCGGGATGGGTTCGGAATTGACCCGCCACCTGTCGCCACATCGCTTCCCAACCCGCTTGTGCAGCAGGCTCGGACCAGAGCCGCTCATCAATCATGCGCGATGGAAACCAGCTGCCCCCGTCATCGCGGTGGAAGGTAAATTCGGAACGCCCCGGCCCGGTCCGGAAACCGATGACTGAAAACAGGCCATGTCGGGCACACCGGTCAACCATCTCGGCCAGATGGCCCCCAATCGCGGCGTCAAACCTGTAGGGCGCTGTCTCGGAGAACACACCGGGATGCGATAGCAGCGCCAAATTGGCGCCGCTGGCTGCCAGTTGCGCCAGCGAGCGGTCCGTCACCGGGCTCCCGATGGGGCCCGGGCCCAGGAAAGTGTCCCCATCGATGTCGGGATAGACCCGCCGCTGCGGCAAGACGGCACCGCGCAGATGCGGCCCGGTCGCATTGTTCCATAAATCGATTTTCCGGCGCGGCGGAACGCGTTGTCCGGCCAGGGCCAGCGAAGCCGCGCCGGCCACGAGGACGGCGCGTCTATCAGGACGCGCTACCATGCATAGAAGGCTGCAAGCTTGTCGGCTTTTTGCAGCGCCCGCCGCGGCAATGTCGCGAGCTTTCCGAAAGGAGCTTTCTCGATCGTCCCGGCCAGTGCATTCGCGGCATTCCGCAAGGTCGCAGGCGCCGACGCCGTCAGGAGACAACCCTTTGCACGCGGAACCTGCCAGCTTCCCAGATGCTTCTTGAAATCATAATCGCCCGGACCGAGTTCGACGCTCGACAGACCGCGCACCGCTGCGCCCCGGACGACTTCAAGCAGCAGCAACAGGCCGGGGCTCACCTTGTTGAACTCGGGATCATAGGCCGGGAACCAGTAATGGGTCCGGGCTTCGCTTTCCATGCCGATATGGACTGCCGCTATCCGGCCATCGATCATCAGTGTCGAGCAAATCCCGCGGAACCGGTCGGTTTGCCGGCGCATCAATGCGCTGATGAGGTCACGGGTCCACTTCACCGAGAAAACGTCGAACACATGGGTCCGGTGATACTGGCTTCGCTTCCAGTCCAGCATGGTCTCGCGAGCCGTTTCGCTCGGGTCCTGCACCTTCTTCCAGCTTCCGCCGGCGCGACCGGATATTCCGGAAGGCTTTCGGCTCGGCGGCCGTGCGGGTTTCCTCGAAAGCATCAAAGCCGTCGCTGATGTCGATGATCCAGGATCCATCCTGGATCTCGCCATGGTCCCGCCAGCAGGATTGCGTTCCCAGGGCGCTGTGAAATTCGAAAAGCGGCACACCAGCCGCTCTGAACCAAGCCTTCAGGTCAATGGCCCGCCCCGGTTCGGCAATCACCCCATGGACATCCGCCAGCGGGCCGGACAAGGGCCGCGCATACCCGACCTTTCCCATCTGCATGGGAAGGAAGCCGGCGATCTGACCGTGCTCTCGCGCCACGAGCACGCGCGTGTCCGACCGGACCTCTTCGCAACACTCCGCGAATTCGATCCGGAAATAAGGGCTGGCCAGAGCCGGGTCATGGTCCGTGAAGGCCATCCACGCCTCGCGTTCCGCAACCGACAGCTCGCTGGGCTTCTTGAGTTCTGCCTGGACTGGCATGGCAATCTCCTGATTGCCCGCGAGGTTATCCGAACTCCGTTGCGTTTTCGTTGAAGCCCGCCGGATTGATCGGAATCCTGACCGGAGCCGCTCAAAAGCGGCGTATCGCTGCAGTTTCCGCGTCTGCGTTCACCGCATCTTAGGCGCTTTGCACCAGACTGGGCGGCTGTATTCGGGAGTGTTGGCGCCTATGCTCGGCAAACACATACTGGGATATCTGCCGGTTCAGATTGCCCGCGCCCTGGTGGGGTTCGGCGGCGTCGCCGTGCTCACACGCCTGATGCCTGCCGAGATGTATGGTCAGTACGCCCTGGCCCTGGCCGCCATGCACATCACGGCGATGGCCTTTCATACTTGGCTCGACGCGGCGGTGGCACGATTCCATGCCCGCGTAATATTTAAAATGCGGATGTGGTGGAACTGGTAG
>CBDUFA010000219.1:0-3758 GCA_965366295.1 uncultured Hyphobacterium sp. | reverse complement strand
ATGACGAACTTGCTGGTCTTTGTCAGTACAACCCGCATGCTCGGATTGAGATATTGCGATCGCCTGGTACGCGACTCAATCAGGCGCGTCAGCCAGTTGGCCAACACGATGAAGATAATGATGGATGTTGTAAGCTGTATTAATGACAGGACCGAGAAACGCGATTCGCCAAAGGTGAAGGCGAAACTGTCCTGGTCGAGCACTTCCTGGACCAGAGTCATCCTGCCGGTCAGGATCGCCGCCAGCACGCCGGCCAGCAGGAGGAACACGCCCCACTTCCAGTGTCCGGCCAGCCATTTGAAGACTTTGGCTATGAATTTCATGCAGTTCGCCTGCCCTTGCGGAATCACCCTTGAAGCACAAGAGCCTAGCTGAATTTCCCGGGCGCGACGACTCCGGCCCGTGGGGCCCGGAATTTACCAGGCCAGTGGCTTCCGGTCCTGGAAGAACCCGCCCGTCGGTCCGTCATCCGGCAGGGTCGCCAGCCAGATCGCGGTGTCGGCCCCCTCTTCCGGCGACTTGGTCGCTCCTTCACCGCCCATGCGGGCCTGCACCCAGCCCGGGCACATCGAATTGATCTTGACGAAATCGGGCAAGTCGCGCGCCGCGGCCACGGTCAATCCGTTGAGCGCCGCCTTGGCAAGACCATAGGGGCCGGGCCCGCCAAGGCCGTGGGCAAACGACCCCCACTCAGAGGACAGGTTCACGATCCGCCCATAGCCGCGTGCCACCATCCCCGGGACGAGCCGGCGGATCAGCTCGTAGGGGCCTTTCAGCATCACGTCGATGGCCTCGTCGAATGCAGCCGGGTTTTCCAGCACCGGGTCGTGCGAGAGCACACCGGCATTGTTGACCAGCACATCGACAGGACCGGCCTGTTCGAGGGCGGTTTCGATACTGGCGAGGTCACTGACATCCAGCGCGAGTGCGCGGCCACCGAATTCCGCGGCGGCGGATTTGGCCGTATCCAGCCGACGGGCGCCGACAATGACATCGAATCCCTCGGCGGCCAGCCCGCGGGCAATGGCAAGGCCGATGCCGCGATTGGCACCGGTGACAAGGGCGGTTTTGCGATCTGTCATGATTGTTTTCCCTTCCTGCTGAGAGACGAGATGGGAAACGCGGGGACGCATCGCCAGGCGGTGGCTGGAAAAAAGCCGGTTTCCGTCCGGTCAGGCATCCATATCGGGCCGGAAGAGCAGGACCGGCACCGGGCAGGCCCTGATCATCTGTGTGGTCGTGCTGCCAATGATGAGATTGCGTAGCCGGGAGTGCCCATAAGCCCCCATGACCAGGAATTCGAGCCCGCCATTGGCGGCCTTTTCGGTGAAGACCTGATCGGCCTCGCCCGCCACGATATCCGACGTCACCATATATCCGGCATCCGTTAATCTTGCGGCGGCGCGATCCATGGCCGCGGCCAGATCCGGCTTGGCGTCTCCGACGTGCAGAAGGCGCAATTCCATGCCCTGGAAAAGCTGACCCTTCGCAATGTGGTCAATCGATTTGGCAACACTGGGGCCCGTATCGAAGGCAATGGTCGCGCTTTGCGGTGTCTTGAAAGCCCGCGAGGCGACCAGAACCGGGCGATGCGCCGTCCGCACCACGCGCTCCAGATTGGAGCCAAGATGCAGCCTGGCAAAATCAGCGTGCTCGCCGCGCTTGCCGATAATGATGACCCGCGCCTCGTACTCGACGTCCTGCACGGCCTCCAGCAGATCGCCATTGCGCAACCGGGCCTGAACATCCGGCAGGCCGCGGCTCTCCAGATGCGCCTTTGCGGCATCGACCACCAGCCGGCCGCGTTCGCGCGCCAGCTTTGCCCCCTGCTCGTCATGCTCGGTCAGCTTTTTCAGCAATTCCGAGCGCGCACCAAGCGTCAGATTGCCTGACAGGTTTATCGGCGCGGCGCTGCCCGGGCGGTGGTTAATGACGTGCAGAAGGTCAATCCCGAAACCGGTCTTTTCAGCAACCCAGGCGGCATGGTCGCAAACGCTTTGCGTATAGGCCGAGCCGTCGATCAGCGAGATGATGCGGTCCATCGTCTGGCCCTCCTAATGTCCGGCAACGCGGTCAGCCGCGCCCGGTTTGTCATGTTCGCCGAGACGATCCACGATGGTTTCGCTGGCCCTGTTCATGCCGACCAGGTTCACGCTCACGCCTTCACGGCGGAATTTCAAGACGATCAGGTCCACCGCCTGCACGCTGGAAATGTCCCAGATGTGCGCCGCGCCGAGATCCAGCGTCACGCTGTCGAGCGCTTCCTTGAAATCAAAGGCCTGTGTAAAGGCCTCGGCCGACGCAAAGAAGAGCTGTCCCTTCACCTCATAGGTGCGCGAGCGACCATCTGCCGACAGGGTCGAGCTGACCTCGAAAATCCGCGAAATCTTCCAGGCGAAGAAAATCCCCGACAGGAAGACACCGATCATGACGCCGATCGCCAGATTATGGGTGAGGATCACCCCGGCGACCGTCGCGATCATCACCACGCTGGAAGAGAGCGGATGTGATCGCAGCGAGGTCACCGAGGACCAGGAGAAAGTACCGATCGAGACCATGATCATGATCGCCACCAGGGCCGGCATGGGAATGGCGGCAATCCACTCGCCCAGCACCAGGATCATGAAGAGCAGGAAGACGCCGGCCGAGAAGGTCGACAATCGCCCGCGGCCGCCCGATTTCACGTTGATCATGGACTGGCCGATCATGGCGCATCCCGCCATACCGCCCAGAAATCCGGTGACGATATTGGCGGTGCCCTGCCCCACGCATTCGCGGTTCCGGTCGGACGGCGTGTCGGTCAGATCATCAACGATCTGCTGCGTCAAAAGCGATTCGAGCAGTCCGACCGCCGCTACCGCCGCCGAATACGGCAGGATGATCATCAGCGTGTCGAAGTTGAACGGAATATCCGGAATCAGGAAGGCTGGCAGCGTGTCCGGCAGCTCGCCCATATCGCCGACGGTGCGGACATCCCAACCGAAATACATGGTCAGCCCGGTCAGAACGAGAATGCAGACCAGCGGCGACGGGATCGCCTTGGTAAAGCGCGGCAGGATGTAGATGATGGCGAGACCCGCCGCGACCAGTACATAGGTCAGCCAGGTCACGCCGATCAGCTCCGGCAATTGTGCCATGAAGATCAGGATGGCCAGCGCATTGACGAAGCCTGTGAGCACCGAGCGCGAGACGAAGCGCATCAGATTGCCCAGCTTCAGCAATCCGGCACCAATCTGCAGCATCCCGGCCAGCACGGTGGCGGCCAGCAGGTATTGAAGTCCGTGATCGCGCACCAGCGTCACCATCAGGACGGCCGTGGCCGCTGTCGCCGCCGAGATCATGCCCGGACGCCCGCCGACAAAGGCGATCAGAACAGCGATCGAGAAGGACGCATACAGGCCGATTTTCGGGTCCACGCCCGCAATGATGGAAAACGCAATCGCTTCGGGGATCAGCGCCAGCGCGACCACAAGGCCGGCCAGCAGGTCGGCGCGGACATTCCCGAACCATTCCAGGCGCGTACGGGTCCAGTCGAAACTGTCGAGGCGAAAAAAGTGCATGATTCCGGTCCGCTTGGGCGCTGCGCACGGCAGACCCGCGTCGCAAAAGAGCGGCGCGTCTATCAGTGTCCGCCAATCAAGGGAACCGGCAAAAACGGGGATCAGCCATGAATATTCAGGACATTTCCGGCTAATAGCCAGACGAAAAAAGCCGCCCTGCAGGGCGGCTTTCTTGAAAGAAATGGCGCGAGTGACGGG
>CBDUFA010000218.1:0-3758 GCA_965366295.1 uncultured Hyphobacterium sp. | reverse complement strand
AATACCCGCAGGTGGAGAAGATCAATTTCGTCCACCATGCCGGCAATTCCTCAGGCATTGTCGATGGGTCCGCGGCGATCCTCGTGGGCTCGAAGGAGATGGGCGAGCGGCTCGGCCTGAAACCGCGCGCACGAATCCGGTCGATGGCCTCCATTGGTTCGGAACCGACCATCATGCTCACCGGCCCGGCGCCGTCCGCCAAGAAGGCGCTGGCCAAGGCCGGCATGAGCGCATCCGACATTGATCTCTACGAGATGAACGAAGCCTTTGCCTCCGTCGTCCTGCGCTTCATGGACGATATGGGCATTTCGCATGACCAGACGAACGTCAATGGCGGCGCGATCGCCATGGGTCACCCGTTGGGCGCGACCGGGGCGATGATCCTCGGCACGCTGCTCGACGAGCTGGAGCGGACCGGAAAGTCCACCGGTCTTGCCACGCTGTGCGTGGGCGGCGGCATGGGCACGGCGACGATCATCGAGCTGGTTTAATGCCGAAGCTCGACCTCGATACTCTGCCGGTGAAGACTGGCAGCATCTATCCCGCACCCTTTGCGGCACAGATGGCCGGACGGTCGTCTGTGCGTCTGGGCGATGCGGGAAAGCTGACACAGTTCGGGGTCAATCTGGTGACGCTGGAACCGGGCGCGATGTCGTCCTTGCGGCATTGGCATCGGCATGAAGACGAGTTTGTCATGGTGTTGAGCGGCGTTTGCACACTGGTTCAGGACGACGGCAAGACGCGTCTTCAGGCCGGTGAATGTGCGGCTTTTCCGGCGGGCGAAGAAAACGGTCATCACCTGATCAATGAGACGGATGATGTCGCGACATTCCTGGTGGTGGGCTCCAAGGCCGATCCCGAATACGCGACATATTCGGATGTTGATCTGATGGTCGAGCTGGCCGGTGGCAAGGCGACCTTCCGGCACAAGGATGGCACGCCCTACGAAACGGAGGCGGGCGCATGAGCAGCGAAGACAAAACGCCAGAGGGCGAAAAGGAACAAAGTCCCCTGACCAAGGGGCTGCCCATCGGGCTGGCCATCGGAATGAGTCTGGGCGTCGGGCTCGGCGTGGCGCTGGATCAGCTGGCGCTCGGCCTCTCTCTAGGTATTGCCTTCGGCATGGCTTTCTCGCTCGCCATCGGCACGGCCCTGCTGGAAGCAGAAAAGAAGAAAGACCAGGACAATGACGAGGGCTCGGAATGACCGGCGCGAAGCGGGAACCCGTCACGCCGGACGGTGGTAATCAACAGGGCGGCGGACTGCCCTGGGGCTTGCTGCTGGGCATCGCGCTGGGCGTCATTATCGGGCTGATCCGGCAGGACGTTGCCGCCGGTGCCGGGCTGGCCGTCGCCTTGGGCATTTGCTTCTGGTTCCTGTCGCCGCTGGTCCGCGAATATCTGAACAAACAGAAATCTGACAATACGGGCAACCTGCCCGAGAATGGAGACTGATCCATGAACCATTTCAAGTTTGAACTCGACAATGACGGCATTGCGCTGATCACCTTCGACAGCCCGAATGTCTCGATGAATGTTCTGTCCGCCGGCGTCATGGCCGAGCTGGGCGAACTGGTCGAAAAGATCGGCTCTGACGACGCCATCAAGGGCGCGGTCATCACCTCCGGCAAGAAGGCCTTCTGCGCCGGGGCCGACCTTTCCGAACTGGGCGGCGGCATGGCCGACCTCGCCAACATGTCCGAGGAAGAGGCCAAGAAGACCCTGTTTGATGTCGCCTTCCGCCTGAACGCGCAGCTGCGCCAGCTGGAAACCTGTGGCAAGCCGATCGCGGCGGCCATCAATGGCCTGGCGCTGGGTGGCGGGTTTGAAGTGACGCTGGCCTGTCATTACCGCGTCATGGCGACCGATACCGGCGCCAAGCTGGGCCTGCCGGAAGCCATGGTCGGCGTCCTGCCGGGCGGTGGCGGCACGCAACGCCTGCCGCGCCTGGTCGGCGTGATGAATGCGGCCCCGATCATGCTGCAGGGCAAGCAGCTGGATGCCAACAAGGCCAAGGAACAGGGCGTGGTGCACGAGATCGCCCCGCTGGCCGAGATCGTCGCCAAGGCCAAGGAGCTGGTGAAGGCCGATCCGATGGGTGCGAAACAGCCCTGGGACCAGGACAAGTTCAAGATCCCGGGCGGCGCGGTCTACACGCCGGGCGGCATGCAGACCTTCGGCGCGGCCAGCCCGATGCTGCGCAAGGAAACCTACGGCAATTATCCGGCCCAGCGCTACATTCTGTCGTGCGTCTATGAAGGCCTGCAGGTGCCGATCGATGCCGGTCTGCGCATTGAAAGCCGGTATTTCACCAAGCTGTTGATGCGCCCGGAAAGCCGCAACATGATCCGCTCGATCTTCCTGTCCAAGCAGGCGCTGGACAAGGGCGGCGCGCGCCCTGCCGGAACGCAGCGCGAGGATCTGAAGAAGATCGCCGTTATCGGGGCGGGCTTCATGGGCGCAGGCATTGCCACCGTCTCGGCGCAGGCCGGTCTGGAAGTGGTGCTGATCGATGTCGACCAGGACGGCGCCGACAAGGGCAAGCAGCACGCCATCGATCACTTCGCCAAGGGAGTTTCCCGCGGCAAGCTTTCTCAGGAAAAAGCCGACGGCATGGCCGCGCTGATCACGGCGACCACCGATTATTCCCTGCTGAAGGATTGCGAGCTGGTCATCGAGGCCGTGTTCGAGAACTCCGAGCTGAAGCACAAGATCACGAAGATGGCCGAGGAACACATGGCCGAGGATGCGATCTTCGGCTCGAACACCTCGACCATTCCGATCACCTCGCTGTCGGAAGCGTCCTCGCGGCCGGCGAATTTCTGCGGCATCCACTTCTTCTCGCCGGTCGAGAAGATGATGCTGGTGGAAGTGATTGTCGGCGACAAGTCGGGTGACCGGGCGATCTCCCGCGCCATCGACTTCGTCACGAAGATCAGGAAGACGCCGATCGTCGTTTCCGACACGCGCGGTTTCTATTGCAATCGCTGCGTGATGCGCTTTGCCCAACAGGGCCTGGACATGCTGTCGGAAGGCTATGCCCCGGCGCTGATCGAGAATGGCACCCGCATGGCCGGCATGCCGATGGGCCCGATGGAGCTGATGGACATGACGGCGATCGACCTGTCGTGGAAAATCCAGCAGCAGACCAAGAAGGATCTCGGCGACAAGTACGTGCCGGGCAAGGGCGATCCGATCATCGAGGCGATGTACCAGGCCGGGCGCTATGGCCGGAAGACAAGCAAGGGCTTCTATGACTATGCCGAGGACAAGTCGAAGAGCCTGTGGCCGGAGCTGAACCAGTTCGCCGTGGACGGCCTGAAATCGGTGCAGCCGGACGTGCAGGAAGTGAAAGACCGCATCCTTTACGCCCAGGCCATCGAAGCAGCCCGCTGCATGGAAGAAGGTGTGGTGAAGGACCCGCGCGAAGCCGATGTCGGCTCGATCCTGGCCTGGGGCTATGCGCCCTATACCGGCGGTGTTTTGTCCTTCATCGACACGATCGGTGCCAAGGCATTCGTCGAAAAGGCGGATGAAATGGCCAAGGCGTTCGGCGACCCGTTCGAGGTGCCGGAGCTTTTGAGAGACATGGCGTCCAAGGGCGAGACCTTCTACTCGCGCTTTGGCGGCGAACAGAAAGCGGCGTAGCCCGAGGGACCGGGAGCGTTGTGTGAGGAGCCGGGTGCTGAACAGCGCCCGGCTTCTTTTATGCCGGGTGCGTCCGGCTCGCGGCGCATTTTTGATCTGCCCCCCCCACCG
>CBDUFA010000217.1:0-3778 GCA_965366295.1 uncultured Hyphobacterium sp. | reverse complement strand
GCCGCTCGCGGGTCGACTTCCCGTCAAACAGCGATACATTCCGCGTCAGCGAACGAGTGTGCCGGCAAGGAGTCGCAAATGGTTGAACTGGCGCTGCCCAAAGGGTCCAGACCGAAAAAGGGCAAGACGTGGGACAAGCCGCAAGGCGCAAACAATACCCGCACCTTCAAGGTCTATCGCTACGATCCGGAAGAGGGCGGCAATCCGCGCTGGGACACTTATACGGTCGATCTCGACGATTGCGGCCCGATGATCCTCGACGCCCTGTTGTGGATCAAGAACAATGTCGATTCCACGCTGGCCTTCCGCCGCTCCTGCCGCGAGGGCGTGTGCGGCTCCTGCGCCATGAATATCGGCGGGCGCAACACCATCGCCTGCACCAAGGGCATGGACGAGGTGAAGGGCGACATCACCGTGGCGCCACTTCCGCACCAGCCCGTGGTGAAGGACCTGATTCCCGACCTGACAAATTTCTATGCCCAGCACGCCTTCGTGCAGCCCTACCTGCAAACGAAGACACCGGCGCCGGAAAAGGAATGGAAACAGTCCGAGGACGACCGCGCCAAGATGGACGGGCTGTATGAGTGCATCATGTGCGCCTCCTGCTCCACGGCCTGCCCGTCCTACTGGTGGAATGGCGACAAGTATCTCGGCCCGGCAGCCCTGCTGCAGGCCTATCGCTGGATCGTCGACAGCCGCGACGAGATGACGGGCGAACGCCTCGACGATCTCGAGGACCCGTTCAAGCTCTATCGCTGCCACACCATCATGAACTGCGCCCAGGTCTGCCCGAAAGGCCTCAACCCGGCCGAGGCCATCGCCGGCATCAAGCAGCTCATGGTCGAACGCGAAGGCTAGGCGTCTAGCGCTCCCAGGCGAGGCGCTCGCACGCCTCGCGGATCAGCTCGGTCGCGCCGGCCTCGCTCTCGGGCAGGGTTTTCGGGTCGATCGGCTCGCCGAAGCGCAAGGGGTAATGCGCGCCCTTCTTGCCGATAAAGCCCTGGAAGACGGTCATGTCCTTCAGCTCGGTATGGATCTGCGCCAACGCATAATACAGCACCGGCATGCGCTGGCGCACGCCCAGCGGGATGATCGGCTGGCCGAAGCGGCGGGCAAAGCTGACTGCGGTCGGCATCCACGGCTTTTCCTTCAACCGCCATTCCGTCCAGCTCCATTCCGCCATGCGGCCGGCCGGGAAAATCACCACGCAGCGCCCCGACTTGAAGGCCTCGAGCGCGGATTTCAGTGTCTCGCGCGCATTCTCCCGGCTGCGGAAATTCTGCCGCCACTCGACCGGGATGATCAGGTCGGACAATCCCGGCGACACGCGCAGCGCATCGCGATTGGCGAAGAAGCAGACATCGGGGCGCTTCTCGCGTAGCGCCTGCCAGACCGCCACACCATCGGCGATCCCGCCGGGATGATTGGCGATCACCACGCAGCCGCCGGTCGCGGGCACGGCATCGAGGTTTTCGGTTTCCGGGCGCAGCGAAAGATAATCGCTCACCCATTCCAGCGTCGCATGGCCGGGCAGGTCGGCGATCGCATCGGCAATGCCCAGCGCTTTCCGGTAACCCAGCAGCGGATAGCCGACCCCCTTCACCGCCGACCAGACACGCGGGCGCTGCGTCAGCTTGGGCGCGCGCTCCTCGATGAGGCGGTCGACAATGTGCCGGCTCATATCGTCATTCGGCGGATGATAGGCGTACTCCATGTTCCGCATTGATCACGCGCCGCCGGGCTTCGGCAAGCCGGATCGGCATTAACCCTTTGGCAAGACTTGGCACTCGCCTTGCGGGGGAAAGTCCCGAGATTAACACACTGTTCACGATTGGGACGAACATGGCCGCTGTCGATACCGCTTTTGCTCCGTCATTCCTGTCGCGCCTCGCTGCGCCGATCCGCAAGATGCAGAAATCCGCCCTGCGCCGCCGCGGTCCGCTGGACCTGGCGCTGGAGGATTTCCTGGTGGATGCGGTGAAGCCCGGCGACAAGGTGCTCCAGCTCGGCGCCGCCGATATCGTCGCCGCCGCCTTCCTCGATCGCGGTGTCTTCCACCATCTCGTCGCGCCCGCGCAATCGGCCGATGCCGTGGAAGCCCTGTGTCAGCTTCGCGGCTGCAGCGCCCAGCGCCTGCGCCTGTTTGCCAGCGTCGGTCATTCCGGTTCGGCCGGCGAGGTCGATGCCGTCTGGATTGCCCGCGCCCCGTCGCTGGCCGTGCTGGCGGCGCATTACCGCCACGCCGAACACCGGGTCCGCAAGGGCGGCACGCTGATGGTCGACGGCATCGATGTCGAGCACGGCAAGACGCTGTTCAAGCAGCTGGAAAACGACATGGCCTGGCGGCTGGACGAAGTGATCTCCGGCCAGGTCGCGGTGTTCCGCCGCGTCGGGAATTTCTAGCCTGGCCTAGTAAGGCGAACCCGGACGCCGCGATCCCGGCGGTCCGGTGCGTTGCGGGCGGACGATCTGGTTGCGCTCGCGCGGCTGACGCTCGCGGTCGCCGCGGATCGCCTCATTGCATTCCTCGCTCGGACGGCCCAGCGGGATCGGATCGGGCACGAACCGCGCCACGCGTTGCTGGGCGGAGGTGATATCCTCATCGCTGGCCGCATTGCTGATGGCCTCGATCGTGTCCGAATCCATCCGCGTCAGGCCGAGCGAGATTTCCCGCACATTATTCGTGTACATCAGCGTCCAGTAATAGGCGTCGGTCGCATTGCCCTGCGCATGGAAATGCTCGGCCAGCGCCGCCTGCGACGCGCCCCAGCCGGCATTGCCCGAGCGTTCCAGATAGTGTTCGCCGTCTTCCAGGTAGGTCGCCGCGTCCGGCCCGCCCTGCGATGCCAGCGTCAGCGCCGTCGTGCCGGCATAATACCAGGCCACTTCATAGCCCCCGCCGAACTGCGCCGCGCAGGCGAAATATTCATAGGCCTGTTCGGTTTCGCCCGATTCCAGCGCCTGCAATCCCCGGCCATAGGCGGCATCGCCGCCCGCGCCTCCACGGAAGGTGGGCGCCCGGTCGGGATTGGACCCGCAAGCGGACAGGACAAGGGCGGCGGCAAGAACGGGAAGCACGTGTTTCATGGCGCGCATATTCCCCATCGGATGCCGGACACGCAAGTGTCCATTTCGGTGCAGGCCGGCTGACCGGCGGAGCCATGCGCCTTCGCGGGCGATGCGCGGCAGGACGGGCGCGAGGATCGGGGACAATACCGTCCGGCTTCGCTCCGGCGGTCAGCCAGCCCTGCAACGCGCCTGCATGTCATTATCCGTCGCAAACTTGCGGTTTGACGCTGTGATTCATTCCGGCCCATAACAGGCGCAATGCCACACGATCACCCCCACAGCGCCGGACCGGGCCAGCTCGACCCCAAGGATGCGCGCAAGATCACCGGACGCGCCACCACGCTCTCGGTCGCGGTCGCGCTGATCCTCGTCTCGGCCAAGCTGGCCGCCTGGCTGGCATCCGGCTCGGTGGCCCTGCTCGCCTCGCTCGCCGACAGCGCGCTCGACCTGGCCGCCTCGCTGACCACTTTCTTCGCCGTGCGTTTCGCCGCCGAGCCGGCCGACAATGAGCACCGCTTCGGCCATGGCAAGGCGGAAGCCTTTGCCAGCTTCCTGCAGGCCCTGTTCGTGGCCCTCTCGGCCGGCCTTTTGCTGCGCGAGGCCTATCAGCACATCATCGAGCCGCGCCCGGTGATGAATGGCGGCTGGGCCATTGCCGTGATGGTGCTGTCCATCGTGCTCACCATCGCGCTGCGCCTGGAGGTGGAGC
>CBDUFA010000216.1:0-3785 GCA_965366295.1 uncultured Hyphobacterium sp. | reverse complement strand
CTGCCGGTCCGCCTGGAACTGGAATCCTAGCTGGCGAGCACCTCGTCCAGCCAGGCGCGGGCACGCTTGTTGGCCATGCGCCCTTCGGGCAGCAGCGGCTGGAAAAGCGGGAAGTCGTGCCAAAGGCCTTCCCAGACCTCGCAGCTTACCGCCACGCTCGCGTCGTCCATCCGCTCGGCCAGCCGTAGCGAGTCATCGAGCAGGACTTCATCGCTGCCGACCTGGATCAGCGTTGGCGGCAGGCCGGACAGATCCGCGAACAGGGGCGAGCATTCCGGCCCCGCCGGGTCGAGATCGCCCGCATACATCGCCGCTGCCCGCCCCAGCCAGTCCGATTTCAACATCGGGTCAACAGCGTCGCGTTCGCGCGCATTTTCGCCGCTGACGGTCAGGTCGACCCAGGGCGAGTACAGAATCAGCGCATCCGGCAGGGGTTCACCCAGCGATTTGAGTTTCAGGACCAGCGCCATGGTCAGCCCGCCCCCGGCAGAATCGCCGGCCACGACCAGCGGACCGTCCAGCCCTTCACGCAGGTCGCGATAGGCCGCCAGCGCATCCTCGATTGCCGCCGGGCAAGGATGTTCCGGCGCAAGCCGGTAGTCCGGCGATCTTGTCTTCATGTTCAGATCGGCCGCCAGCCGGGACACGAAAGGCCGGTGGCTATAGGCCGAGCCTCGGCAATACCCGCCGCCATGCAGGAACAGCATCTGCCCGGGTCGCGGATCGGACGGACCGAAGACCAGCGTGCGCAGACCCGCCAACTCGACATCGGCATAGACCACCTTCTTGCTCATCGGGACCCGGTCGCCGGCCGAATCCATCAGCTTGCGGCCGATCTCCATATCGACATCCGGGCTCAGCCCCTTGCTGGCTTTTCGGGCCATGTTGCGGGCCAGCCCGGTGCGCAGTTTCAGGCCGAATCGCGGCGCAATGTGTTCGATGGTCATCAGCGGTCCCTCCCTTTCGTCCAGACTTAGCACGCCTGGATGTGGCGGGTAGGGCTTTAGCCAGCCCGGCTGGTGCCAGGTTTTGCGGGCAATTCCGCCGGCGCAGCGTCAGCCTGCTCGTCAAGAAAGGCTTTCAGGGCTTCCAGGCGGAGCGGGCGGGCGATGAAATAGCCTTGCGCCAGATCGGCGCCGAGCGAGGACAGGATGGCGAGGGTCATCGCGTTTTCGACGCCTTCGGCGGTGACTTTCATGCCAAGCGAATGGGCGAGGTCGATGGTCGACTTCACCAGCACGGCATCATTGTCCCGCTGGTCGAGGTTCAGGATGAAGCTCTTGTCGATCTTCAACTCGCTCGCCGGCATGGAGCGGACATAGGAAAGCGAGGACAGGCCCTCGCCATAATCGTCGATCGAGATCATCACGCCGGTATCGCGAAACGCCTTCATGTGCGCCAGCGCGGTCTCCGGGTCCTCGATCACGGCGGTCTCGGTGATCTCGAAACACAGCCGCGCATCGCTATTGGTGATCGCCGCCATGGCGGCATCGACAAACCGCGGTTCCGAAATCAGACGGCCCGAAATATTGAGCGAGAACAGGAGGTCATATCCGAGTTCCCGCAGCCGGTTCTGTTCGGCGATCACGGTCTGGATCAGCCATTCCGTGAGAGGTGCGATGTGCCCGGTCTCCTCGGCCTGGGCAATGAAAATGTCGGGCCGGACCCGGCCCGAAACCGGGTCATCCCAGCGCATCAGCGATTCCACCCCGGTCACGCGCTGTTCGCGAATGTCGAATTTCGGCTGGTGCTCGAGGAAGACCGCGCCGGTCGACAGGCCGGAGATCATCCGGCTCATCATCGACAGGGTCGCGGTCGGATCGCCATAGGCATCCGCATCGTAGCGGGCGAGACGCTGGCGCGCGGATCGGGCCTGGTCGACCGCGATTCCGGCACATTCCAGCGGACCCAGATTGCGGGTGCCGGCTTCGCTGGTTCCCAGCCAGCCCACGACGGCATGGACATCCACGGTGTCATTCCCGACCCGGATCGGGGCATTCGCCAGGTGCGCGAGGCGGGCCGCAATACGGGTCGCGTGATCATCGTCGACGGCGGTGAAGACCGCGCCAAGGGAATCCGTCGAGATCCGGCCGATCATGACGCCGGCCTCGCTGTTCGCGAGCTTGCGCGCCAGCGCGACCATCAGGCTTGCCGCGGGTTCAAAGCCGATCGCTCCCCGGATCTGTTCGAACCGGTCGATGCTCACCGCCGCCGCATAGGCGCGGCCGCCATCGCGCGCTTGCAGCGTGTCGATCTCCTGCATCAGCGCTTTCACATTTGGCAGGCCGGTCTGGCTGTTGTGCAGCGCGAGATGGGTAATGCGCTGCTCGCGTTCGACAATGTCGCGGCTCATCCGGTTGAAGCTTTCGGCCAGCCGCGCCAGCTCGTCGCGTCCCTTGACGACGACAGACGGGCGCTCGCCGCGCGAGATCTGTCCCGCCGCCGTGTCGAGCAGCTTGACGGGCCGGGAAATCTGTCCGGCGAGGTGCCAGGTTCCGGCCATCAGGATAAGCAGCCCGCCCATGCCCGCCATCAGAATCGACACGAATATCGCGCGATAGGGGGCCAGCGCGAGCGCCAGCGGATAATCGAGCACCAGCACGGATTCCAGATCCGGCCGAAGACTGGCCACCGGGACCTCGCTGACGAGCGCGCGGCCGTCGGGTGTTTCGTGGATCACGGCCGTTTCGCCGGGCTGCCGTTCGCGCGCCGCCAGCAGCGGGGCCCCCGCCGTGCTGGCCCAGCGTCCGTCGCCTGCGCGCCAGCGCATCTGTGTTCCCAGCGCCAGCGAGGAGAGCTCGGCGACGCTGGCCAGATCGGCCGCCGTCACGGCTTCGCCGAACACCACCCAGCCGACCAGTGTCGGAGCCTCGATCGGCGTGGCAACCGCGTGAACCGGCCCGCCGGCGATATCGATCACACCGCCGTCACGGCCGATATCATAAAGCAGATCGATCATCCCCTCTGCCGGCAAAGGCAGATCGGTTTCCGCCAGGCCGGTAATCCGGCCGTCGAGATCGATCACGAAGGCCGTGTCGAACTGGAACCGGTCCCGGATATTGGCCAGGGCGGAATCGATGGTGGGCGCATCCTGCGTCGCGACGGCGGCGCGAAAGCCGAAATCCCGCGACAGAACGTCGGCGGCGTTGGCGATCTCCGCCTCCCGCGCTTGCCACAAGCGCTCGAAGACTGCCGCGCTGGTGCGCATCTCGCTGCGGACCTCGCGGATCGCATTGGCCTCGATCGCCACATAAGCCGCCACCATCAACACGCTCAGCACAGCGCCGAACAGGGTCGCGTAGAGCAGGGCCAGCTTGGATCGAAGGCTTGAGAACATCGCGGCCTCAGTCCGGGGCCGTGATGTCGATCACGACGTCCAGCCGATCCTGTCCATCGGCCAGTTCGACTGTGACCAGATTGTTCCGGCCGCGCGCATAGGGATGCCAGACCGTGACGGTTTGTGCCCCCTCGGGAATGCCGGTCAGCCGCGCTGTGCCGGTGGCATCGGTGACGCTGGCATGGGGTGTGTCCACGACCCGGATGAAGGCCAGCATATCGTCATGGATGTTGCAGCCGATCGGGACTCCGCCAGCAACCTCGAACCGGACGGTGCGTTCTTCCTCGCGGCCATAGAGTTCAAGCTCGAAACGATTGCCGCGGGCGAAGGAATAGACGTGGTGGCGAACCCGGTCGCGATTGGGAAACACGACCTCCGCGCCCTCCCGGACCACCAGGACAAACGGATTGAATTGCTGGTCGCGCTGCTCCATGGACGGCATTTCCGC
>CBDUFA010000215.1:0-3791 GCA_965366295.1 uncultured Hyphobacterium sp. | reverse complement strand
GAGGCCTTTCTCGACCTAACGGGAACCCAACGCCTGCACCACGCGCCCCCTGCCCTGACCCTGCTGCGCCTGCAACGGCACATCCAGCAGGAAATCGGCATCACGGTCTCGGTCGGCCTGTCCTACAACAAATTCCTGGCGAAGACGGCGTCCGACCAGGACAAGCCCAACGGCTTTTTCGTGCTGGGCCGCGGCGACGCGCCGGCATTCCTGAAACAGCAATCGACGCGGGCCGTGTTCGGCGTCGGCCCGGTATTTGCCGCCCGGCTCGAACGGGACGGAATCCGCACCCTCGCCGACGTCCTGCGCCTCGGCGACAGGATCATGGCCCAGCGTTATGGCGATGGCGGCTATCGCCTCGTTCAGCTCGCCCGCGGCGAGGACTATCGCAAGGTCTCGTCAAACCGGGAGCGAAAGAGCGTGTCGTCCGAAACAACGTTTTTCGAGGACATTGCCGATCTCGCCGAGCTGGAACGCCTGCTCTGGAAACAATGCGTCCGCGTCGCCGACATGGCGAAAAAGAAAGCGCTATCGGGATATACGATCACGCTGAAACTGCGCACCCAGGCGTTCAAGATCATCACCCGGCGGCGCAGCCTGACCGAGCCGACCCAGCTGGCAGACACGCTATTCCGCGTTGGACGGGAATTGCTGGCCAGGGAGGTCGACGGCCGGAAATTCCGCCTGATCGGCATCGGCATTTCCGGCCTTGTCGATGGCAGTTCCGATCCCATGGACCTGCTCGATCCCGACGCACCGCGCCGCGCCGCCGCAGAACGGGCCATGGACAAGGCGCGTGCGAAATTCGGAACCGATGCCATCATCAAGGGGCGCGCCTTGCGCAAATGAGCCGCTTGCTGTCCGCGCCGGACCGCGTTAGGCGAACGCCAAGATCTGAGGAGACCGACATGTCCGATCCCGAAAAGCGCCTGGCCGATCTGGGGCTCAAACTGCCTGAGGCCGCCGCACCCGTCGCCAATTACGTGCCCTTCGTGCAGAGCGGAAACCAGCTCTACGTGTCGGGGCAGATCTCGCTTGGCGCGGACGGCCTGGTGAAGGGCCGGCTCGGTGAGAGCATGAATGTCGAGGACGGACAGGCCGCCGCCCGGCTCTGTGCCCTCAATCTTATCGCCCAGCTCAAGGCGGCGCTGGATGGCGACCTCTCGCGCCTGGTGCGCGTCGTGAAGCTTGGCGGTTTCGTTTGCGCCACGCCGGAATTCGAGGCGATCCCGAAAGTCATCAACGGTGCTTCCGACCTGATGGTCGAGGCCTTCGGCGAAGCCGGGCGTCATGCCCGCTCCGCCGTGTCCTGCCCCGTTCTGCCCCTCGGTGCGGCAGTCGAGATCGACGCCGTTTTCGAAATCCGCTAGCGCATCAGGCGGGTTTGCAGCTTTCCGAGGCCGACGAATGCCAGGCTGGTCAATGTGAAGGCAATGAACAGTCCGACCTGCTGTTGGGCCACGCCAACATAACCCAGCTGGTTCACGTCCATGAACGGATAGGGATAGAAACCCGTCACGGCGCCCTTGATCAGCGTGTAGGCCACATAGGCCATCGGATATAGCTGCCAGGCAAACGCCTGCACGAAGCGCGTATTGCGTTCGGCGGAACCGAACAACCACTCCAGGAAAACGGCTACCGGGACCACGGTATGCAGCAGCTGGTTGGCATACCATTGCACGCCCTCGGGATGGTGGATCGAGGCCAGCAGCAAGTGGTAAACCACGCCGACCAGCACGATATAGCCGGTCACGGCGGTCCGGATACTGTCCCGCCCGAACCAGCGTCCGGGTGCACTGGCCGGTGCGAAGGCCTGCGCGCCCCATCCGATCGCCACCAGTGAATTGGTCAGGATCGTGAAATAGCTGAAATAGCGGATAGTCGTCCCGAACACGCCGATGTCCGAATCCGCAAGGAAGGTCGTGTACTGGACGATGACCGCCAGCAACGATGTTGCGGCAATCGCCGCCCGGATTGCGCGGCTCATGCGGTCATCCCGCCGCAGACCTTGAGCGTTGTTCCGTTGATGTAGGAGGCTTCGTCGCTGGCAAGGAATGCCACCGCGTTGGCGACTTCCTCGGCCTCGCCATAACGGCCGAGCGGCACCATCATTTTCTGCAGCTCGGCATGATCGCCGTCTGCCGGGTTCATGTCGGTATCGATGGGCCCGGGCTGAACCACATTGGCGCGAATGCCCTTGCGGCCGAATTCCCGGCCCGCCGCTCGCGTGATCAGCTCCACGCCGGCCTTGGAGGAGGAATAAACGCCGATCCCCGGGGCCTGGGCGCCATCGCCAGCCACGGAACCAATGGTCACGATTGAGCTGCCGGGCTTCATCACCTGGTAGGCGGCCCGCAGGCCCTCGAACACGGCGGTCAAATTGACGGCAATCATGTTGTCCCAGACTTCGTCGGAGCACTTGGCCAGTGAGGTAAGCGGATAAACGCCCGCATTGTTCACCAGCACGTCGAGCTGGCCGCGGCGTTCGGCGACGTCGGCGACAAGTTTTGCCGTCTCGCCGCGCCTGGCGGCATCGCAATGCACGGCTTCAGCCTTTCCGCCTGCAGCGCGAATGTCTTCGGCGACCGCTTCCGCCTTGGCCTTCGACCCGCCATAGGTCAGGACCACGCTGGCGCCTTCGGCCGCCAATCGCCTGGCAATTTCAGCGCCGATGCCGCGTGATCCGCCGGTGACAAGTGCGACCTTGCCTTCAAATCTCTTGTCCATGATGTGCCTCCCTTTGTCATTCCTAGACATAGGGCATTCCCGACCGGTTTGTCATCGCGGTTAGATTGCAGACCGCAGCGTTTGTGCTTAGCCTGCATCCCCGGGAGAAATTGCTTTGAAATTCATCGTCACCAGTTTGCTGCTTGCACTCGCCGTCGCATCCAGCGCCCTCGCGCAAGTCGCAACCGGTGTAACGCTGGACGCCCGCAGCCAGGCAGCGCTGGACAATGGCGCGCGGGCGCGGGTGATCGTTCAATTGGAACTGCCTGACATCGCTTATGATGGCGCTGCCGGACCGGCAGACCCCGATCGGGTTCGCACCGATCTGATCACCGGAATGGCCGATGCGGTTTTGCAGCGCGTCTTCGACCGGCCCGCGAATGTCCTGTCACAGCCGGCCGCCGGCGCGCCCCGCTTGCTGCTGACCCTCCGACATACACCGGCAATGGTCATGCGGCTCAATCAAGCCGAGCTTGAGGCGCTAGCCGGCGACGCTGGCGTGGTGCGGATCGTGCCTGACAGCCTGGAGCGGCCTGTCCTGTTCAATTCCGTGCCACAGATCGGCGCGGCCCTGCTTCATCAGACCGGGACGACAGGGACCGGCGAGGTAATCGCCATTCTCGATACCGGCATTGATTATGACCACCCGGCCTTCGCCGGCCGGATCGTCCACTCGGCCTGTTTTTCCACCACGAGTGAAGAGGACACCGCGGAATCGCTGTGTGCGTCCGGGAACGAGGATACGACCAGCGCCACAGCGGCGACCTATTGCGATATCCCGGAAGACTTCACCGCTTGCGCGCATGGCACCCATGTTGCCAGTATCGCAGCCGGCGCTCCGGGCCCGCATTCCTCATTGGGTAATTACCAGCTGACAGGCGTCGCCCCGGATGCCTCGATCATTCCCATCCAGGTTTTCTCGGCCTTCACGGATGAATCGCTTTGTGGCGGCGCTGCCGCCTGCACTCTGAGCTATGTTTCCGACCAGCTCCGCGCCTTGGAATGGCTTTATGAAAACCGGGATTTGCTGGGTCTCGACGTTATCAATATGAGCATTGGCGGCA
>CBDUFA010000214.1:0-3796 GCA_965366295.1 uncultured Hyphobacterium sp. | reverse complement strand
ATCCACTGGCGGCCGTTCGCTGGAGCCGATTCAGCTGGCTGTCCGCTCGCTTGTCGAACGCGCCGTGCTGGAATTCTCGTCGACGCTTTATGGCATCGAGGCCAGCCAGGTCTGCGATTTCGACGACCCGCTCGGCCTGACCAACACGGCCGGCGGCATCAGCCCGACCCATGCCTCCCGTACAGGAGCTTCCAATGTCCAGATTCGCCAAAGCGTTGACCGCGGGCACGAGCGCCGCGACCCTGCTGTGCGCAACGGGCTACGCGGACGATACGACTGAGATTCTCAACGGCCAGATCAATCTGGATGCGCAGGTCAACGCAAACGGCCACGTCGTCGTGGGCGGTGCCGGCAATGTGAACATGACCGCGGCCGGGATCGGCAACCAGCTCGACGTCGAGACCCAGACCAGCCATGACGTCACCAGCACGCAGCAATTCGGGGGATTCGTCACGTCCACCGCCGAGACCAATGGCGTTGCGATTGACGGCACGGCCACCACGGCCTCATCCGGATATGGAAACTCCGCCGTGCTCGAGCTGCGCGGCGACAGCGACATCTCGCTGAACCAGTCAGCCAGTGACGGCTCCGCAATCTATTCCGGGGCCACATTGCGGCTCGATTCCTATGCTGTCGGGAACATCACCGCCGCGACCGCCGCGGCAAATGCCGTCGAGACCATCGGGCATTACGGCTCGGTGGTGGGCAGTGTGCAACAGGATTCCGGGGCAAATGTCGACGCCAGCGCACTCGTGGAAGCCCGCAATGCCGGACTTGGCGAGTTTTCAGCGACCGCGGCAACCGCATCGGGCAATGCCATCCGCTCGCAAGGCAATGAATCTGCTGTCATTCTTTCAACGGCCCAGGCCAATCGCGGCAATGTCCGCGCGGCAGCGCGCGTGAATGCAGGCGGCGGCGGCGTGTTCACGACCGTGGCCGCCCAAGCCCAGGGCAACGGGCTCGATGCAGCAACGGAATGGGCTTATGGCGATGTCCGCGGCACGCAGGACAATAGCGGCGAAACGGATGCCGAAGTGAACGTCAATATCGGCAATTTCGATATCGACACGGTGATTCTCTCGTCGGAAAGCCTCGGCAACTCGGCGATCCTGACCAATCTCGGGACGGACACCTTCCTGGGCCTGGACCAGACCAATACCGGGAATTCGCGTTCGACCGTCCGCTTTGATGGCGGTGCTGGCGGGGAAGTGATCGGCTCGGCGGCTGCCTATGGCAATGCCGCGACCAGCTGGGGCTGCCAGTCATGCCCGGACACACGATCGGAAGGTGTCATCAACCAGACCAATTCCGGCAATGTCAGCGCGACATTCCAATCCCAGTACATTTCAGGCTGGGGCACGACCGGTACTGCCACGGCTGTGGGCAATTCGGCCACCTTCGTGACGCAAGACAGCGGACAGTAACTTCGGTCTCTCGCAAGAAAAAAGCCCCGGCCAGACCGCCGGGGCTTTTCTTTTGGCCGGGATGTACGGATCAACGATAGCCGCCGACGCCACCATCCAGCATGAGTGTCATATTCCCGGTCGTTGCGAGTTCGCGGCGATGCTCGACCATTTCGGTATAGCGCTCCTCGCGGCGGACATAGACCAGCTTGATGCCCGGACCATAAAGGCGAAGCAAGGAGCGTTCATTGCAATTGCGGCGGGCTTCCTGAGTCGCGCAGAACACGCGGCCGCCGGCTTCGTGCCGCAAGGCTTCGCCCTGGCTGCAGACCAGCGTGAATGCATCGTCAAAAACGTCCGCACCATCGATGCGCCAGCCGATCGTGACCTGCATGTAGGTGCCCGACATGCAGCGGAATAATTCGCCATTGAAAGCGTCCTCGACCCGTTCGTCCGGATCCGGGCGCGAGGCCGGGTGCGGCGTACCGCGATCGTCCATGCAGACGGCGCGGATGACGCGCCATTCCTCGACGATGCGGGTGCGCTCTTCCTCGACCATTTCCACTTCGGTCAGGCCAGCCACATTGAGCCCGTTGATCGCCGTTGCCGGCGGCGGTGCCGAGAAGCTGCCGCCTCCACCGCCCAGCGAAATGACGGTTGTGCCGCCGGCGCCGGCTCCGGCGCCGCTTCCGGCACCGGCATCCGCGCCTGCATTGGCGTTGGCATTGGCACCGGCGTTTACATTGGTGGTGACGTTCACATTGGTGTTGACGTTGACGCCGACATTGATGCGGGGCCCGTAAATCCGGATATCGGGTGTGCGCACCCGATGACCGCCACCGCCGCAGCCGCCATAGCTGCCGCAACCGCCACCGCCATGTCCGCCATGGCTGCCGCCACCGCCGCCACCGCAACTGCTGTAGCCACAGCCGCCACTCCCGCCGCTTCCGCCGCCGGACCCGCTGCCGCCCAGCGAATCCGCAGGCGTGCCGGTCATGATAGCCAGCATGGCGGCGCCGAGGACAATATGAAGTGGTGACGCGCGCATGGCGGTCCTCCCTTTCAATTCACAAGCGAAAACCGCCACTTGCACAGTTCGCCATGCAGGCGAGCGGTCACTCTCGCGGGAAGAGTATGGCCCAGAGATTGAAATTGCGTTGCCAAATTGGCCGATCCCGGGACACCGGGCCTGGAAAAGAGTGAATTGAACAATGCAGCATGCGCACGCCCGCACCCTCGTGTTCCCGCGCGGGCCGACATCGCCGCCGCAGACCTGCGGGATTTGCTCGGCAATCTGTTCATGCTGCAGCGCCACGATGCGTCTCACCATGTCTTCCGGCTGGCCGGCACACAGGTGTGCCACCTGCACCAGCGTGAATTGCGCGAGCAGAATTTCCTCTCTTTCTGGCGGGGATATGACCGCGAGCACATAAAGCTGCTGCTGGAATCTGTCCTCGCTTTTGCCGCGCCGGGATCGGCGGTGGCCACCGCGCATTCCCTGTCCGGGGACAGGATGGAAGTGGAGATGGTGTTTACCCCCCTCGCCTCCAAGGCCGGCAGCGTGGACAGGGTGCTGGGCCTATACCAACCCCTGCAATCACCGGAAACCTTCCGCCGCCGGCCTGTTGTCCGGCATGATCTCGACCGGGTCAGTCTTCCGGCCAAGCGCCTCTGGACGCACGCTTCCGGCCGCCCACCGCGTGTTCTGAATGCTGCAAATGATCGTTAATCCGGCAAAACTGTCTTAACCGGTTTCCGCCATACTCCCTTATATGGCGGATATGTTCACACGTCTCGACCGGAGGAAGATCCGGGTTGCGGCCCGCGGGGCCGAGGACCGGCGCAAGCACAAGCGGATGCCTCTGCAGCTGCATGGCCGCTATCTCGATCCGCGTGCCGGCGAACAGAAATGCCGTCTGATCGATGTTTCCCCCGGCGGGGCCAAGGTGATGGCCAAGACTCCGCCCATGCCCGATGACATGGTCGTATTGCTGATTGACGGTCTTGGCCGTCTGGAAGGCAAGGTGCTGCGCAAGGGTTCCAACTGGTTCACCGTGCAGTTCACCGCCCACATGCGCAAGCGCGACCGGCTCGCCGACGCCATTACCTGGCGGTTCAATATGGAACGCCTCGGTCTCGACGAGGACCGCGCGGCCCCGCGCAAGCCAGGCAAGGGCCGGGCGACACTGCGCTTCAGCGATGGCGTGAAAATCGAGGCCGATGTCGTGGATGTCTCGATCTCCGGGGCCGCCTTTGCGGCGCTGGAACGCCCGCGGATAGGCGAGGAAGTGCGCGTCGGAGAGATGAAGGGCCAGGTCGCCCGCATCTGGGAAGGCGGCTTCGCCGTCGCGTTCATGCCCCCTTCAAGTGAAAACGCTCACGCTGCCTAGATA
>CBDUFA010000213.1:0-3801 GCA_965366295.1 uncultured Hyphobacterium sp. | reverse complement strand
CGATGTAGGAGGCGCTGGCCGCGAGCGTCATCAACAGCGCGCCGGTGCCGGGTTCGAGCCCGATCAGCCAGCCCAGCAACAGGCCCAGCGCCGCGCCGATCAGCGGCATGTAGAGGCCGTGCACGATGACCGGCCAGCGGATATCGCCGGCCTGGCGCACCAGGCCGCGCCCCGCCACCAGCCCCATGTCGAGCAGGAAGAGGCACAACACGCCGCGGAAAATGTCCGAGAAGAAAGGCGCGACGACCGCGCTGCCCGCCTCGCCGGTCGACCAGCCGATCACGAATGCGCCGACGAGCAGCACGATGGAGCCGTTGAAGGCGACGTCGCGGATCAGGTCGCGGCCTGACTGGCCGCCCTGCTTGCCCGCCAGCAGCAGGCCGGAGAAGATTGCCGGGGCTTCCATCGCCGCGGCCACGGCGACCATGAAGCCGGCCGCGGCAAAGCCGAGCGCGGCGCCGGCATCGCTGGCGGCAATGAAGGTGACGATGGAGATCGAGCCATAGTGCGCCGCGATCGCCGCGGCATTGACCCGGTCGACCTTCGAGGTGGCGCGCAGCAGGCTGAAGCTGACGAAGGGAATGGCGAAGGAGAGCAGCAGGCCCGCGCCCACGGCCAGCGCCGCTTCCGACAGGCTGCTATGCGCCATCTCGGCGCCGCCCTTGAAGCCGATCGCCATGACGAGATAGATCGACAGCGCCTTGGCCACGGCTTCCGGGACCGACAAGTCGGAGCGGACCAGCGCCGCCACCAGGCCGAGCGCGAAAAACAGGATGGGCGGGGAAATCAGGTTGGCCGCGGCAAGATCGAACAGTCCCAAGACGCACCCCCTCTTCGCTGCAATCCCGGCGCTCTAGCCAGCGGCCGCGCCCGGCTCAACCCCAATCTGTCTACGGCTTTTCCACGCGGTGAAAATCACCGTCGATGGTGAGCCATTCCAGCTCGCCATCGGCGATGCCGAAGCGGGCGCCGTGAATTTTCAGCTCTCCCCGGCCGACGCGGTCCGCCACGAAGGGGTAGGTCATCAACCGTTCCATGGACCGGCGGATCGAGCTCAGCTCGGTGCGCTCGGCCAGGGTATCGATGTCGGTTTCGCCCGGCAGCTCCGCGCGGGCATCGTCCAGCGCCTGTCCGATGGGCTCGATCCAGTGTTCGATGAACAGCGAGTCCGGATCGTGTTCGCCGGACACGCAGGCATTCACGCCGCCGCACTGGCGATGGCCCATGACAAGGATGTTGGGTATGCCCAGCTTCTTCACCGCGAATTCCAGCGCCGCGGACACGCCGTGATGCGCGCCATCAATCTCGCAGGGCGGCACCAGGTTGGCGACATTGCGCACGACGAACAGCTCGCCCGGCCGGGCGTCGAAAATCTGCGCCGGATCGCAGCGGCTGTCGGAACAGGCGATCACCAGCGTATGCGGTGTCTGGCCCTTGTCGGCCAGCTGCTCATAGAGATCGTGCTGGCGCGGATAGAGGTCGGCCCGAAACCGTTTGAAACCGTCCAGCAGGTCCGTTGGCATTGTGCGTTTGGGCATGAATCGCCTCTGAATCTGCGATAATTTTATAAGTCGAATTCGGAACCATTGTCATCGTCTTCGTCGCCGATGTGAATTCTTTCATGGCAAGCCCTACAGATCGCAACGAGCTCGAACAGAAATTCATTGCCAATATGATCGTAGGTCAAATGGTGCACATCAGTTGCTGGTTCTAATCCGCATCCCTCACAAATGTTGTTTGCCCTTTCCAGAACCAGTTTTCTTCTTTTTTTCCAACTATCAGATTTGAGATATGCGCCATATTGCGCACGCATTTCCTTCAATTTTTCAGATTGCTTGAATGCAATTTTTTTAAGCTTCTCGCTGAGCTCAATTGCTAATTGGTCACGATAGCGTGCAGCCAAATCAGGCTGGAAGTCGCCAATTTCATCTGCATTGGCGGGTCGTTTGATCGCTTGTTTGGCGTGCCCACAAAACATGCACTGAGGCGTGAATTGTATTGCGCCACCCTTTACTTTCCTCCGGCGAGTTTCGAACTCGTGCTCGCAATCCTTTAAACCGTGAACTTGCAACAATCGTCGTACTTCGTCGGTAAATTCTAAGACAATGTCCCGACCGGTTAGCGGATCCCTGTGTCGATATTGGTGCGGCATTCTCGGAATATCTGCGATTCGGTAATGACCAGCTACTCCGCCGCCTTCACCGTCTTCCACGAATTCACATAGTCGCGGTTTTCCACGCTGGACGCGCCCGCGCCGATATCGAGCGGATCGCGCGTATCGATCATCACGGCGTATTCGTCGGTGGCGTCCTTGGACTGCACCAGCATGTTCTTCAGCGCCTTCGGGTGCGGGCCATGGGTAAAGCCCGCCGGGTGGAAGGTCATCATGCCGGCATCGATATTGTCGCGGCTGAAGAAGTCGCCGGCATGGTAGAACAATACCTCGTCATAATCGTCATTATTGTGGAAGAAGGGCACTTTCAGCGCGCCGGGATCGGTCTCGAACGGGCGCGGCGCGAACGTGCAAACCACGAAACGGTCCGACAGGAAGGTGGTGTGGGCGCTCGGCGGCAGATGATAGCGATGGCTCATCAGCGGGCGGATATCCTTCACATTGAGACGCACCGGGGCGAGCTCGCCATGCCAGCCGACGGCATCGAGCGGGTTGAATGGATAGGTGATGCGGGAGACCTCGCCGCGCTTTTTCACCTCGACCACCCATTCATGGTTTTCGTCCGCCTGCTGGCCGAGAAAGGCGTCATCCACCTTCGGCGCATCCAGCACCGCCGGATCGAACACGGCATGCGGGCCGACCAGGCCGCGGTCCGGCAGCGTATAGTGCGTATTGGTCGCCTCGATCATCAGCACGGCCAGCGGCTCGGACGGGCTCAAGCGCCACATCGTGCCGCGCGGCAGGTAGACATAATCCCCCTTCACCACTTCGATATGGCCGAAATCGCAGAACAAATCGGCGCGGCCGGCATGGATGAAGAGCAGCTGGTCGCCATCGCCATTGCGCGCCAGCGTCGTCATCGGCTGGGCCAGCTTCCAGAAGCGGATATCGGTGGCGTTATTGTGCAGAACGCGGCTGGCATTCCAGGGCGAGGGCTCGGCGGCGTTCAGCCGGTTGAGATCGAAGGCGCGCGGTTGCAGCGGCCCCTCGAACGAGGTCCAGCCGGTCGGCGGGTTCTTGTGGTGCAGGAAGGCGGCGGGGCCGAAAAAGCCCTCTTTCGACATTTCCCGCTCATAGGTGCCCTCGGGCATGTCGGCATGCGCCTGGCGGGAGGCATTGCCCTCGACGCGCGAGGCATAGATCCATTTGCGATTACCCATGAGCGATTCTCCCGAATTCCGTGTTCGCCGCCAATTTAGTTACAAATGAAACTAAATGCTAGCGGTCAATTTCGCGCAGCGGGATGGAAGAGCGGGATCAGGGCGAACGCGGCCTGCCCGGCCAGTCCGATCGCGCCCGGCAAGGTGTGCCAGCTGGCGACGAATCCCCGCACCCCGCCCTCGGCGATCAGCGCCGACAGGGCGAGGTCGAGCGCCATCAAAACGAGGAAGGCGGACAGCGCCACACGCCATCTTGCGGCCATGGGAAGGGCATTTTCGCGCCGGGCGAGTGCGCCGAAGACAAGCCAGGACACGCCCAATATGACCGGCAATTCGATCAGCACGGCGGCCAGATCGCCGGTGCGCGGCGCGATCACCAGGGTTCGCAGCGCGCCCAGCATGAACCCCGCCGCGAATACGCTCAGCGCATAGACCGCGCCGAGCCGGAGGGCGCGCGCGCTATTCCTC
>CBDUFA010000212.1:0-3802 GCA_965366295.1 uncultured Hyphobacterium sp. | reverse complement strand
AGCACGATCTCGATGCGCAGTATTACGAGCGGATCGAGGCGCTGAATTACGCGATCATGCATGATGACGGGCAGGGCGGAAATCTTGAAGGCGCCGATGTTGTCCTGCTCGGCGTCAGCCGGACCTCCAAGACCCCGACCTGTATCTACCTGGCGCATCGCGGTGTGAAAGCGGCCAACATACCACTGGTGAATGCCCAGAGCTTGCCGCCTGGCTTTGCCGATTTGAAAAATCCGCTGATCGTCGGTCTGACCGCTTCGCCGGAACGGATCGTCCAGATCCGCCGCAACCGCTTGCTGTCACTCAATGAGGACCGGACAACCGACTATGTCGACGATGACGTCGTGAAAGAGGAGATCATCGCGGCCAAGCGCCTCTATGCCCGCCATGGCTGGCCGACAATCGATGTCACCCGCCGCTCGGTCGAGGAAACCGCCGCCAAGATCCTGAACCTGGTGAATGACCGCAAGGCGAAGAAAAATGCGTGAACTTGTACTCGCCTCAGGCAGCTCGATCCGGCGCCAGATCCTGGACAATGCCGGTGTGCCTTTCCGGGTCCAAACATCAGGAGTCGATGAAGATGCCATCAAGGCGCAATGGGCAGGCGATTCACCGGCCGATCTCGCGCTCGAACTGGCCAAGGCCAAGGCCCGGGCCGTTACCGCCCCCGCGGAAACGCTTGTGCTCGGTGCGGACCAGATCCTGTCGCTGGATGGCCAGTTGTACGACAAGGCCAAGTCAGCCGATGAAGCCCGCGACCGCTTGCGCACATTGCGTGGAAAGACACATACGCTGCATTCCGGTCTCGCTGCGGTGCGGGATGGCAAGGTGATCTGGACCCACAAGCAAAACAGCGATCTGACGGTTCGGGACTTCTCGGACGCCTTCCTCGACACCTATCTCAACCAGACCGGAGAGGTTCTCACGGCCAGCGTCGGAGCCTATGCATTTGAAGGCTTGGGGGCCCAGATATTCGAGCGGATCGACGGCGATTATTATGCCATTCTCGGCTTGCCACTCCTGCCGGTTCTCGATCTCCTCCGGCGCGAAGGCGTGATCGCGGCATGATCACCGGGCGCACACGGATCGCTGGCGTGATCGGTTCGCCGGTCCGGCATTCCTTGTCACCCCTGTTGATGAATAGCTGGATCCGCGCGGCTGGGCTCGACGCGGCCTATATCGCATTACCGGCCAATCCCGGCCTCTCTGCCCAGGATTTGCGCGCGCTGGCCGTGTCAGGGCTGGCCGGTCTGAATGTCACCTTGCCCTTCAAGACGCTGGCGGCGGAAATCGCCGACGAAGCAGAGGCTGGTGTGAGTTCCGCGGGCGCTGCCAATTTGCTGATTTTTGGAGAAGATCGCATTTCCGCACGAAATACCGACATTGCGGGTATCAATCATGCCCTTGGACAGGCCGGGTCCGGTTTTCGCGGCGCGCGCGTCCTGGTCCTCGGCGCGGGTGGCGTCGCCCGGGCCGTCCTGGCTGCAGCGCACGACGGCGTCGCCGGGACCATCGTCCTTGCCAACCGGACAAGAGAAAAGGCCGACGCGCTCGCTGGAAATTTTCCCGGGCTCAGCGTCGTGGACTGGGCTGAACGGCAGTCGGTTGCGGAAAGTGCCGACATCATCATCAACGCCACGTCCCTGGGGATGGATGGCGCAACCGGACCGGATATCGATTTCGCCAATTGCCGGAAATCAGCCATCGCCTTCGATACGGTCTATACACCCGGGAAGCGACCGTTTACCGAAACGGCAAAAGCGTCGGGTCTTCAGACCATTGACGGGCTCGCAATGCTGATCGGCCAGGCGATTCCATCCTTCGAAGCCCTGTTCAATCATCCGGTGCCGGATTCGGTCGATGCCGGGCGCCTGTTGCGGGAGGCCATGCCGTCATGAGCGTCTACAAGCTCGGTCTCACCGGTTCGATCGGCATGGGCAAATCGACAACGGCCGACATGTTCCGCGAAGCAGGTGTGCCGGTCTTTGATTCCGATGCGGTGGTTCATGCACTCTATGGCCCGGGTGGCGATGCCCTGCCCGCCATGACCGAAGCCTTTCCCGACTGTATCGAGGACGGGGCCGTCTCGCGGTCGCGACTGGCCACTCACCTGGCGAACAACCCGGCCGATTTCGATCGGCTCAACGCCATCGTTCATCCATTGGTGGCGGAAAAGCGTGCCGACTTCCTGGCACAGGCCGAGGCGGATGATGCGCCGCTGGTTGTTTTCGATATCCCGCTCCTGTTTGAAACCGGCAGCGACAGGATGGTGGATGGAATCCTCGTGGTCACCGCACCGGAAAACGTGCAGCGTGAACGGGTCTTGTCACGCGCGGGAATGACACCTGCCCGCCTTGACCAGATCCTTGCGCGCCAGGTCCCGGATGCGGAGAAACGCCAGCGCGCCGATTTCATTATCGACACATCAAAAGGCATGGCGGCCGCACGGAAATCTGTGGAAGAGCTGATCGCGAAATTGAAGCCGGACAGCAAACCGGCCTAGACACACATCATGCGCGAGATCGTTTTCGATACCGAGACCACGGGGCTGGACCCGAGAACCGGCGACCGGATCACCGAGATGGGGTGTGTCGAGGTGATGGATTTCATCCCGACCGGGCGTACCTGGCACGCTTATGTCAATCCGCAACGCGATGTCCCGGCCAAGGCCACGGAAATCACCGGGCTGACGGCGGAATTCCTGGCCGACAAGCCGTTGTTTGCCGATATTGCCGATGATTTCCTCGAATTCGTCGGTGACGCGAATGTGGTCGCGCACAATGCGCCCTTCGACCGGGGCTTCATCAACATGGAGCTGGAGCGCATCGGAAAGCCCGCGATCGCGACGCATCGCTGGGTCGACACGGTTGTCATCGCGCGAAAGAAATTCCCGGGCGCGCATGCCTCGCTCGATGCGCTGTGCAAGCGCTTCGGCATTTCACTGGAAACCCGTGACAAGCACGGGGCGATCATCGACGCCCTGCTGCTGGCCGATGTCTATCTCGAACTGAATGGCGGCCGAGAACGCGCGCTCGATCTGAGCGGCGAAGACGGCGAGACCGGCGCGGAAGTCGTTTTTCCTAAACGGCCGCCTCGTTCCAAACCGCTGGTCGTGACGGTAACGGTCGAGGAACGGGAAGCCCACCTCGCCTTCGTCGAGACGCTGGGCGACAACCCGGTCTGGAAAAAGACCGGGCTGCTCTAGACCATCTGACTTGCAGACTTATTGAACCGGCGCGTCGCCGTTCGACGGCTGGTTCTGTGCGCCGGCCTGCTGCTTGGCGAGCTGCTGGCGATAAAGGCCGGCGAAATCGATCGGTTCCAGCATCAGCGGCGGGAAGCCACCATCGCGCGTCGCATCGGCAAAAACGCGGCGGGCATAGGGGAAGATCAGCCGCGGGCATTCGACCAGCAGCATGGGCTGACGCGAGGCGTCGTCGAAATTGCTCAGCTCGAACAGGCCACAATAGGTCAGTTCGCAGATGAAGGTCGTTTCTTCACCGCGCTGGGCGCGTGCCGACATGATGATCGAGACTTCATAGGCATCGTTTTCGAGCGCGCGGGCCTGGACGTCGATATTCAGATCGATATTCGGCTGGGCCTGGTTGGCGCGGAGCGTGGCCGGGGCGCCCGGATTTTCAAAGGACAAGTCCTTGATGTACTGCGCCAGAATGCGCATTTGCGGCATGTTCTGTTGATCACCCTGCGGCGGGGTCGCGCCTGTTTCCGGCGTATCGGCCATGTCTGTATCTCCAGCCCGAGAAGGTCAGCCCGCAAAGCGTGCAGGCGGAAAGAATAGAAG
>CBDUFA010000211.1:0-3807 GCA_965366295.1 uncultured Hyphobacterium sp. | reverse complement strand
TGTCGTGCGTATCGCGCGCGGGATGGCCTTCGGGAAAGTTCAGCGCGGTGAATTTATGCCAGTCATCCTCGACATCGGGCCCTTCCGCGACGGTGAAGCCCATGTCCGAGAAGATCACGGCGAGCTCTTCCATCACCTGCGTCACAGGGTGCAGCTTGCCGCGCGGTTCCGGGCGGATCGGCAGGGTGACATCGGCCCGCTCGGTCGCGAGGCGCGCATTGAGGGCCGCATCGGCCAGCGCCGCCTTCTTGGCGCTGATCGCTTCGCCGATCGTGTTCTTCAGCCCGTTCAGCGCCGGGCCCATCACCTGGCGCTCTTCCGGGCTCATCTGGCCCAGCGAGCGCATCATCAGGGAAATCCGGCCCTTCTTGCCCAGCGCCTCGACGCGCAGGCCTTCGAGCGCGGCTTCATCGCCGGCGGCATCGACCGCTGCCAGCAATTCGGATTTCAGGGCCTCGATATCGGACGGTCCGGCCATGTGGGTTTCCTCGCCAATTTCAGCGCGCAGATCGGGTTTGCGCTGTCTAGCGCCCGATGGCGTGAATGGCGAGTGTCAGCCGGGAGTTTTTATGCGTTTGGGCCGGGCCACCAGCTCGCCGCCGCAATTCGGGCAGACGGATTTGTGAACGTCTTCGGTGCAGGGCGCACAGAAGGTGCATTCATAGCTGCAGATGAAAGCCGGGCTATCGGGTGAGAGTGCCCGCTCGCAGGTTTCGCAAGCGGGCTTCATCTCGAGTGCCATCTGGCGTTATGCGTCCAGCGCGGCCTGTGCCTGGTCGACCAGGGCTTTGAAGGCCTCGGGTTCCCGAATGGCCAGGTCGGAGAGCACCTTGCGGTCCACTTCGATACCAGCCTTCGCGAGGCCGGACATAAATCGGGAATAGGTCGTGCCATGCAGGCGGGCGCCGGCATTGATGCGCTGGATCCACAGGCTGCGGAAATTGCGCTTCTTCGCACGGCGGTCGCGATAGGCGTACTGGCCGGCCTTTTCGACCGCCTGTACGGCAACGCGGTAAACATTCTTCCGGCGGCCATAATAACCCTTGGCCTGGGAAACGACTTTCTTGTGGCGGGCGCGGGAGACAGTGCCGCGTTTAACTCGTGCCATTTTTCAAACTCCTGAAAACGTCGCCGCGGCTTAAAGGCCGTACGGGATATAGTTCTTCTTCACGATCTTCTGGTCGGCTTCCGCCATCGTGGTGGTGCCGCGCTTGTTGCGGATCTGCTTGTTGGTCCGCTTGATCATGCCGTGACGTTTTCCGGCCTGGCCGGCTTTCACCTTGCCCGTGGCCGTGAGCTTGAAGCGCTTCTTGGCGCCGCTCTTGGTCTTCATCTTCGACATTTCCGCTCCATTTCCGGCAGCCGGAGCCGCCTTGCGTTATTCAGCTGTCAGGCATGTCGATCGGGCCCGGACAACTGGGGTTCTTTCAAAGAGCGGGCGTCATATGGGAAATTTGCACAAAGCGCAAGTCAGACAGGCCGTCGCAGCGCCAGATCGATCAGCTCGGCGAACTTGGCCCGCTGGTCAGCCACATCGCCGGTTTCGATCGCATTCTCGATGCAATGCCCGGCATGGGTTTTCAACACTTCGCGCTCGACACCGGTCAGCGCCGATTTGACGGCCGAGATCTGGGTCAGGATATCGAGGCAATAACGCTCGTCCTCGATCATGCCGGCAATTCCGCGCACCTGTCCTTCAATCCGTTTCAGCCGCCCCAGGACCGCGGAATGATCCGCCGCCTTTACATGGGCATCGCACACATCAGCCATTTCTGCTTGCGCCTCCTTGTATACCCCCTAGGGGTATGTTACGCCTCCGCTCATGTCAATGCGAAACCGCTTTCTTCTCCTGCCCGTCCTCATGGCCCTGACAGGCTGTGTCACGGTTGATCCCGCCGCCGAGCGGACCGCGATCGAAACCCGCGCGGCGGCAATCGACATCCCGGTTTCCGCGCCCGCCGGAGTCTCCGGCGAGATCGGCGAAAACAATGCGGTTGCCCTCGCCATATCGCGCAATCCCGGGCTGGCGGCTGACCTGGCCGAGGCCGGGCTGGCGCGTGCCGAATGGGCACAGGCGGTTTTGCCGCCCAACCTCATTGCCGAGCTGACCTGGTTCAATCCGGAAGGTGCCGGCGCGATCCTGGATGCCGATATCCGGGCACCGATTGCGGCGCTCATCGGCTGGCCGCAACGCGAAGCCGCGGCCCGGGCCCGCTATGATGCCGCGCAGTCACGCGCCCTGCTGCGGCTGATCGATTTCTCCGCCGAGGTCCGGCGCGCCTGGGTTGAGGCGGTCGCCGCGCGTGAGCGCGCCAACATGTATGCCCGCATTTTGCAGTCGGCCGAGGCCGCGCTTCTTATCGCCGAGGAGATCGACGAACAGGGCAATGCGCCCGGTCTCGACCAGACGCGCCAGCGCGTCAATGCACTGGCCGCGCAGGCCGCCGCCGAAGATGCCGAACAGATCGCCGCGACGGCGCAATTGCGGCTGGAAACCCTCGTCGCGGGTTCAGTCGAGCTGCCGGACCGCCTGCCGGCCGACCTGCCCGCCCTGCCGGAAACATCGCCGTCCGTGGATGACATTCTCGCAGCCAGCCTGCCGCTCGCCGCCGCCCGGGCGGATGCCGAGGCCGCCGCGCAGGCTGCGGGCTATGCCGGTATCGAGAGCGTGATCCATGGCGAGCTCGGGCCGGCCTTCGATATCGAGGATGGCGAGGTCGAGACCGGCGTCTCCGCTCATTTCGACATTCCGCTGAACGGGCTTGGCCATCCACAGCGCGCCGCTGCCCGAATCCGTGCCCAACAGGCCGCCGACCGGCTGACCGCGCTGGAAACGGAGATCACCGCCGAAGCCGAGCTCCACATCATGGAAATGGAACGCGCGCAGGCCCGCATGGCACTGATCCGGGATGACTGGCTCCCCGCTTCCACCCTCGCGCTCGAACAGACGATGCAACAATATAATGGCATGCAGATCGGCGTTTACGCCCTGCTCGACGCTTTCAATGCCCAGGTCGAGGCCGGGCGCGCCTGGGTCGACACCCTAGCCCGTTATCACCGGGCCCGGATCGCCCTGACCGCGCTGACCCAGGGTGGATCGCCCGCGGGCATGGGACCAATGCAGGGCTTGAGCGCGGGCAATGCCGGCGCGGAGGGACACTGAGATGAGCTTTTCCCGCAGAGACGCCCTCTTGGCCGGGGCCACCGGCCTGGTCGCCGCGCCGATGATCTCCTCGTCAGCGGCCGCCCAGACACGCACTTCCTACGCCCATTCCACCTCGGTCGACCCCGGCCGGACCTATCGCCCGGGACGGCCCGGCGAGGACTATCGCCCGGTCGTGACACCAAATGGCGCCACGCTGGATTATCGCCTTGTCGATGGTGTGAAGGTCTTCCACCTGGTAGCCGAGGAGGTCGAGCATGAATTCGCGCCCGGCCTGAGCGCCCGGACCTGGGGTTATAATGGCCGCACCCATGGCCCGACGATCGAATGCGTCGAGGGCGACCGGGTGCGCATCTATGTCACCAACCGCCTGATCGCGCCGACCACCGTGCACTGGCACGGCGTCATCCTCCCTTCCGGCATGGACGGGGTGGGCGGCCTGTCCCAACGCGCCATCCATCCGGGCGAGACCTTCATCTATGAGTGGACCTTCCGCCAGCACGGCACCTTCATGTACCACTCGCACCATGACGAGATGACCCAGATGGCGATGGGCCTGATGGGCATGATCGTGGTCCATCCGCGCCGACCGACCGGTCCGCGCCCGGACCGCGACTACGCCATCATGCTATCGGAATGGAAAC
>CBDUFA010000210.1:0-3838 GCA_965366295.1 uncultured Hyphobacterium sp. | reverse complement strand
CGCTGCGACCGGTCGAAAGTTCCGTCCGTCTCTTACTGGAACAAGGACCGCGAAGCGGCCCAGTCCGCCAATCTCAAGGCGGTATCCTAGAGCGCGCCTTGCCGTGGCCAGCCCGGGTCTGTCGGGCTGCCATGGCCGCGTTCCGGATAGCAGAAATCGATGGCGTCCTTGGTCTGCGCCGCATCGGGCGACAGGCCACAGAATTGCGTCAGCTGCTCGACAAATCGCTCCGGCCTGACCAACGCTTTTTCGTAGCTGACTGACGCAACCGGCAGTCCGGTTGTTTCCAGATAGGTCCGGCAGCGCTGATAAAGTGTCAGGGTTTCTTCCAGAGCTGTCAGGAATGGTTTTTCCGTAAGCATGTGAACCCGTTCGGCGGCGGCGTGCGGGTCGCGGAATACACAGACCAGGCGTGGCGCAGGCAGCAGGTCCTCGACTGCGGCGCCGTAAAGCGCCCCGTGCGGATCCTTCCAGCCCCATGCCGCCTGGCTTCTGGCCCGTTGCGCAATCACCGGGCGCATCCGCTCCAGCGCCGCGGCAAACGCGGTGCTTTGCGGGTCCCCAAGCTCGGCGATGCCGCCGCGGGCTTCCTGGATGTCCAAATCCTCGTTATTGCCATGGCCCTGGCGCGCGCCCATATCGACCCCCAGCAGGCGAAGGGCCCCGGCCACCATGGACGTGCCGCCGCGTGGCCCGCCGAAAACGAAAATCCCCCGCCCTTCAGCGTCGGGAGACGCGCGCAGGACATGGATCGGTTCGGAACGTTCATACATGCGGGCTCAATCCTTCAGATGGGCAGGCAAGCGTTCAAGGAAATCCAGACACAGCTGAAGCTGGTCCAGATCGATGAACTCGTCCGGCTTGTGCGCTTGCTCGATGAAGCCCGGACCACACACCACTGTCGACAAGCCGGCCGTCTGGAACAGGCCGGCCTCGGTACCGAACGCCACGAAACGCACCGAATTGTCACCGGTCAACTGACGCGCCAGCTCCTCGGCGGGGCCATTGTCTTCCGGCCGCAATGGCGGCGCATCGGATCGCTGGATGACATTCACCCGGGCTTCCGGCGCGGTCCGGCGCATCTCGTCCTGGATTTCCGCCGCCCGGGCACGCAACCCGGCTCCAACCTCGCGCGCATCATCCCACGGGCCGGGCCGCATCAGGCTTTCAAACCAGGCATGGCGCGCCAGGATATTCGACGCCGTTCCGCCCTGCATCTGCCCGATCGTGATCGTCCCGTAGGGCGGGTCGAACGGACTATCGTCCGGCGCCGCCGATTTCCAATCGGCCGCCCGGTCAACAAGATATTGCATCAGCGGGACGGAATGGGTCACCGCGCAAGCGCCGTCCTCGACCTTGGAGGAATGGGCTTCCAGCCCGTCAATCTCGACGCGGACCGAATATAGACCCTTGTGCCCGGTAATCACCTTCATGCCGGTCGGCTCGCCGATAATCGCGATGCGCGGCTGCGGACCGGTCGCGGTCATGTCTCGGATCATGCCCGGCGCACCAAGGCACCCGACTTCCTCGTCATAGGAAAACGCAAAATGGACCGGCCGGGCGAGCTTCTGTTTCGCGAAATAGGGCGCCATGACCAGCGCACAGGCGATAAAGCCCTTCATGTCGCATGTGCCCCGGCCAAACAGACGGCCATCGCCTTCGGTCATCACGAACGGATCGGCCGACCAGTCCTGGCCATCAACCGGCACGACGTCAGTATGCCCGGACAACACAACGCCGCCATCCGTCATCGGCCCCAGGATGGCATGGAGATTTGCCTTCGTGCCGGAAACATCCATCGTGCGATGACAAAACGCGCCAAGCGCCGAGAGGCGCTGCTCGATATAGTCGATCAGCTTGAGATTGGAGTCGCGGGAAACCGTCGCGATACCGATCAGGTCGGCAAGGCAGGCTTTGACATCGTCGAGAGTCGGGGCGGCCACGGGAATCGTCCTTTTGAGGCTTCTTCCCTAGCCCGGCCTTAACGTCCGGGAAACCCTCTCTTTCCACGTGATTTTAAGAGGTTTGAGCGACATTCCGCCTTTGAAATGGTGAACAAAGGCCTGAGCCAATGCGTGGTATTGTTTCAAAACTCGGCGATTTCTTCCGGTCGACAGCCGGCAATGTCGCAACCGTGTTTGCAATCTCCTTGGTGCCGATCTCGGTCATGGGCGGCGGCGCGGTGGATTTTGCACAGGCCATGAATGCGCGCGGCCGGCTAGCCGAAGCACTGGACGCCGCCGCACTCGCGGTCGGCTCTCAGCCCAACTTGACGCGCGGGCAAGCCGAACAGATGGCGCTCGATTATATCGAGGCGAATTATCCTGCGCGGGAGATCGGCGCTGTTCACTCCATTGCGGTTTCGCTGGACGATGACAATGGCGTTGTCATGATTACCGGCCAGTCACGCGTGCCCACCACCCTGCTGGGTATCATGGGGATGGATTACATCAATGTGGACTGGACCAGCGAGGTCCGCCGCGCCCAGCAGAATCTCGAACTCGTCATGGTGCTGGACAACACCGGCTCCAGGGGGGGCTCGAAAATCCGCTCCTTGCGCGACGCGGCAAGCCTTTTGACCGACATTCTCTATGACGGCGCCCAGGAACCGGACGATGTCCGGGTTGGCTTGGTACCTTTCGCGGCGACGGTGAATGTCGGACGCCAGTTCGAGCGCAGCTGGTGGCTCGATCCGGATGGCCTTTCACCCGTTCACATGGAGTGGGCCGACGACTTCAACAATGGTGGCGGCAATAATGCCAGCAATTGTGACGACAATAACCGGGGCCGGGGCCGTGGACGCGGCCGGGGCCGCGGGCGCGGTGGAAACAACTGCGATGACGCGCCGGATCCGGTTGATTACCAGTCGCATTGGGACCTTTTTGACGCCCTGAGCAATACGTCCTGGGCGGGCTGTGTCGAGGCTCGCACCGTGCCGCTCGATATCGAGGATGTCACGCCGAACGCCGCCGATCCGGAAACGCTCTTCGTGCCTTTCTTTGCGCCGGACGAGCCGGACAATGGTAATTTCTACAATTCCTACCTGGACGATGGTGTCGACATCCTCGGTAACCCGGTCAACGGCATTCTCGAAAGCCTCGGCAATCTCTTCAAATATGATGGAGGACGCCCATCGCGCGGTGGGCCGAACGAAGGCTGCACCACGACGCCGGTCACACCGATGACCAGCGACCGCCGCACGGTCGAAAGCGCCATCTCCGCCATGGGCGCGAGCGGAAACACGAACATTCCAAACGGCATTGGCTGGGGTATCCGTTTGCTGTCGCCGCAGGAACCCTTCACCGAAGGCGTGGCATATGGTGACCGCCACACCATCAAGGCGATGGTGATCCTGACCGATGGCGACAATGTTCTCAGTGGTCACAACTCGGCACTGATGTCGCGCTACAATGCTTACGGCTACATCGCGAATGGCCGGTTGGGTATTCGAACCTCCTCGAGTAATCGCTTGTCGGAGGCGCTGGACGAACGCACCGCGGCCGCTTGTGCCTATGCGCGCGACCAGGGAATCCGCGTTTACACGATCACTTTCCAGGTCAATTCGAGTGCAACCCGGGACATGATGCGCGATTGCGCTTCGCATCCCAGCCTCTATTTCGACAGCCCGTCGAATGAAGCCCTGGAACAGGCCTTCGAAGTGATTGCCGGCGATCTCAGCAATCTGCGGATTTCGCGCTAAAGCGAACAACACGAGCGACCGATTGTTTACCTCGCGCGCGGGAAATCCGTGCGCGAGGTTTTCTTTTGCGGATTCCTGTCCAGCGAACTGGACAAGGGAGCTGCGGAAATGTTGCGGCCCAGGAATCGCAATTTCTTC
>CBDUFA010000209.1:0-3865 GCA_965366295.1 uncultured Hyphobacterium sp. | reverse complement strand
GCATGTGGTTCGGCGCGCGCGCGAGGCGTTGCGGTCACTGGGCGAATACGGCTTGCGCTCGGCGATAGGCCTTGCGGTCAATTATTCTGTCGTTTCGCACGCCCGAACGCGGGTCAAACTCTTGCAGGAGCTGGCACCCTTGGGAGACCGGTTTCGCAGCCCGGTTTTGCTCCGCCTGGATGGTGTGCCGGCTGATGTTCCCGCCAGCCAGATATCGGAAATCTCGCGGTTGTGCCGTCCGTATTGCGGCCAGCTGATCCTCGACCTGCCGCTCGAGACATATGGGTTCGACCGGTATGCAGATGCACATGTCAACGTGGTCGGGTTGCGATTGCCTCGCAGCGAAGCCAGGCCCTTCGATTATCGGGATGCGATTGAACGGCACGTCAATGATGCGCGCCGCCGACAGCGTGTGGTCTACCTTGCGGGTTGTCATTCACCGGAGGTTATTCGTGAGGCCGCCGTTCTCGGGCTCGGCTATTTTTCCGGTCAGGCGATCGGCGCACCGCTTGATATGCCGACAGCGCCCTATCGATTGAGCTGGGACGAAATCGGCCGGGTGCCAACGACGGCCAGTCAAGCCGGGCGTAAAGCCATTCGCGGTTAGCCGCCGGTCCGGCGCGCTTCGTTGATGCGGCCCCGGATGAGGAGGACGGACACGGCTTCCTCATCGGTCTGCGCCAGTTCCAGCGCGCGGCGCATATCGCTTTCCGCTGCGGGCAGATCGCCCAGTTCGAGGCGGGCCTCGGCACGGGCGCGCCAGCCTTCATAATTGCCCGGATCCTGCGAGATGGCCTGCGCGGCAGACGCTTCCACCGTCGCCCATTCGCCCATGCCCGCGGCAGCGCGGGCGCGGCCCAGCCAGAGCGGGGCGGATTGCGGCGACATTTCCAGGGCGCGGCCATAGACGCGATGGGCTTCCTCGGGATGGCCGGCGCTCATCCAGGCTTCACCGGCCTCGGCGAGATACAGAACTTTCATGGCGGTCGGGCCGCCATCGGGCGCCTCGGCAAGGGCTTGCAGGCGGAAGGCGCCTTCCTCTTCCTGTCCGAGCGCGATCAGGGCGCGGGCCACGCAATGGCGCGCGGGCCAGCCGCCACCCTCGAAACGCCAGGCCAGTGCTTCTTCATAGGCCATGTCGGGATCGGCCTCGACGCCGCGCAGGCAGGCTTCATAGCGTGCCTGGTCGTCACTCTGTGCCGACGCAAAAGAGGCAAAGGCCGCGCCCATGGCGGCGGCAATCACGATACGCTTCATGTCCGGAGCTCCCACTCGCCCATTGGAACCAGCATAGGCAAGCCATAGATTGGCGTCCATGACACACACCCGTTCAGCCTTGTTATTGGGTTACGGCTATGTCGCAAAAGCCACGGCGCCGCGGCTTGCGAAGGCCGGTTTCTCACTTACCGGGACCACGCGATCCGCCGAAAAGGCCGCCGAGATGGCGCTGGCCGGCGTGTCGCCCCTGGTCAATCCGGCGGCGGATGAATTGCGCGCCGCGTTCGAGGCGGCCAGTCATGTGCTGCTCTCGGTGCCGCCGTCGGAAACCGGCGATCCCGTGCTGGCGCAGCTGCACGGGGTCGCTACCGGCGGGCTGACCTGGCTGGGCTATCTCTCCACAACCGGGGTCTATGGCGATGCCGGGGGCGGCCGGGTCGATGAAAGCACGCCGCCCGCCCCGTCCGAGCCACGCTCGCAATGGCGGCTCGAGGCCGAGCAGGGCTGGCAGGCCCTGACCGGCCGGGCGCGCATCTTCCGGCTGGCGGGCATTTACGGTCCGGGGCGCAGCGCGCTGGACCGCGTCCGCGAGGGCGTAGCGCGGCGGATCATCAAGCCGGGGCAGGTGTTCTCGCGCATCCATGTCGCGGATATCGCCTCCACCCTGCTGGCCTCGATCCGGCAGCCGGACGTGCCGGGCCCGTTCAACCTCGCCGATGAGGCGCCCGCGCCGCAAGCAGATGTCGTCACCGAGGCGTGCCGGTTGCTGGGCGTGACCCCGCCGCCGGAAGAGGATTTCGAGACCGCGCAGATGAGCGAGATGATGCGCAGCTTCTATTCGGCCTCGCGCCGGGTGTCGGGCGAAGCCACGCGCAAGGCGCTGGGTGTGACGCTCGAATATCCCACGTATCGCGAGGGGCTGGCGGCGATCTATGCGGCCTCGACCTGACGCGCCAGCAATTCGGCGGTGAGGATCAGGCGGGCGAGTTCCGGGTCCGAGGACAGGCGATGATCGCCATTCTTGATCAGGGTGAAAACGACGTCCGCGCTGGATAACAGGTGGACGCATTTCTGCGCATGCTGCCAGGGCACGCTTTCATCCTGCATGCCCTGCAGGATGCGCACCGGGCCGTCAAACGCGATGGGGTCGCCCAGGACGGACCAGTTCCGGCCGTCCTCGATCAGTTTTCTCGTAACGATGAAGACCTCGTCATCATAGGGCGAGGGTTCCTCGAACTTGCCGGTCTCGAGGATTTGCTGGCGGACCTCCTCGGAAAAGGAGGGCCACATCAATTCCGAGGTGAAATCCGGCGCCGGGGCGATGAGCAGCATGCCGGCCAACCGCTCGGCACGTTCCCTTGCGGCGAGCAGGCTGATCCAGCCGCCCATGGAAGACCCAACCAGGACTTGCGGGCCCTCGGTCAGTTCATCGATCACCGCCAGTGCGTCCTCGCGCCAGCGGCCAATCGTACCGGCCTCGAAATCGCCGGACGACTGGCCGTGACCGTAATAATCGAAGCGCAACAGGCCGCGCCCGCTTTCGCGCGCCCAGGCGTCGAGCGCGAGCGCCTTTGTACCGTCCATGTCGGACTTGAAACCGCCAAGCCAGATGAAGCTCGCCTTCCCGGACCCGGCCGGGCGCTGCACATAGGCGATTTTCTCCCCGTCCGGGCGGTCGAGATGGGCGATGTCGGACGGGTTTGTCATGGGCGCGCTCCTGTGAAACAAGGTTGGCGACCTTACCCGCGAAACGGCCTGCCGGGTCAAGGCGAGAGGGAGTTCCCGCCCGCACATGAATGTGCTGCAAGTCATACCCGAGCTGGAAACCGGCGGTGCCGAGCGGACGACGATCGAGATCGCCGAGGCGCTGGTGAAAGCCGGCCATGGCGCGCTGGTGGCCAGCCAGGGCGGGGCAATGGAAGCCGATCTCGCGGCGGTGGGCGGGGAGCTGATCCGGCTGCCGATGGCGACCAAGAATTTGCTGACTGCCTGGTCCAATGCCGGGGCGCTGAAGCGGATCGTTGCCGAGCGGAATATCGACATCATCCATGCCCGCTCACGGGCGCCGGCCTGGTCGGCCTTCAAGGCGGCGCGTGAAAGCGGGGCGCATTTCGTCACCACCTATCACGGCACCTATAATGCGAAATCCGGGCTCAAGCGCTTCTACAATTCGGTGATGGCGCGCGGTGAGGCGGTGATCGCCAATTCGGAGTTTATCCGCGACCACATCGTGGCCGAACACGGGCTCGACCCGGCAGCGATCACGGTGATCCCGCGCGGCGTCGATATCGACCGCTTCGAGATGACCGCTTCGGTGCGCCAGCGCGGCCATGACCTGGCGTCTGAATGGGCCGTGCCGGAAAGCCGGTTCATTGCCGTCCTGCCAGCGCGCCTCACGCGGTGGAAGGGCCAGCTGGTGGCGATCGAGGCGATGGGCCGGATGAAGGCGGACGGGTTGAAACTGCCGGTGCTGGTGCTGGTGGGCGGCGACCAGGGCCGCAAGGGGTTCCGCGAGGAGATCGAGCTGGCGATCGGCCGTCACGAGCTGGAACACCATGTCTGGATCACCGGGCATTGCGCCGACATGCCGGCGGTATTCGCGCTGGCCGATGTGGCGCTCAACCCGTCGACCGACCCGGAAGCCTTT
>CBDUFA010000208.1:0-3880 GCA_965366295.1 uncultured Hyphobacterium sp. | reverse complement strand
TCATCAAGGCTCGCCTTGATCTTGACTAGGCGGTCCATTGTCCGGTCGATCGCCGACGGCGGGACTGCCGCTACCGTTTCCGGAATGTACCGCTCAGCAATGGAGGCCGGCTGCAATGCTTCTGGTGCCGCCCCTTCAGCCAGCGCAGCAACAGACGCCACACCATGCTCTTTCAGATATTTCTGGGCACCCTTGATCGTGTAGCCCTGCTCGTAGAGCAAGGTCCGGATACCACGAAGCAATTGGAGGTCGCCCGGACGGTACAGGCGCCGGCCGCCGGCCCTCTTTACGGGCTTGATTTGCGAAAAACGGCTTTCCCAGAACCGTAGAACATGCGCGGGAAGGTCGAGCTCTTCGGCCGCTTCACTGATGGTCCGGTAGGCGTCGGGAGCCTTGTCACTCACACCATCATCCCTTGGACTGACCCGCGTCGACTTTTTCCTTGAGAACCTGGGACGGCTTGAAGGTCAGAACCCGGCGTGGATCAATCGGAACCTCTTCGCCGGTCTTGGGATTGCGGCCGATGCGCCCATTCTTGTCCCGCAGCTGGAAGGACCCGAACGAAGACAGCTTGACCGAGTCGCCATTGGCGAGTGAATCCGAAATCATACCGAGAACCGACTGAACGAGATCAGAGGATTCCTGACGCGACAAACCGATCTTCTGATGGACGGCATCCGCCAGATCAGCTCGCGTTACGGTTTTACCTGACATTCTATTCCCCCACTGGAAGAGAACAGGCTAGTCCTTTCTAGCAAGTCTCGTCAATGCGTTAGCCCGCCATGGTTGCTAAAATCGCACCAGAATTGACCCCCACGTCAACCCGCCGCCAAGCGCCTCCAACAAGCACAGGTCACCCCGCTTGATCCGGCCATCGCGAACACCTTCCGCAAAGGCCAGCGGCACGGATGCCGCAGACGTGTTGCCATGCCTGGAAACGGTCGAGATCACCTTGTCCCGGGAAATGCCCAGCTTGTCAGCAACGCCTTCAAGGATACGCTGATTGGCCTGGTGCGGAATGAACCAGTCGATATCCGCGATGTCGACGCCTTCGCGTTCGATAAGCCTTGCCATGGAATTGGAAATCTTGGTGACCGCATGCTTGAACACCGTGGGACCTTCCATGGTGAGGTGTCCCGATGACCGGGTGGACGAAATGCCGCCTGTCGTCTTGAGCAAATCGGTGAAGCGCCCTTCGCATCGAAGGTCGTATCCGAGCAATCCTGCATCGCCTTCGGAACGCTCCAGAACCCAGGCCCCGGCTCCGTCGCCGAACAGGACGCAGGTCGACCGGTCATCCCAGTTCAGGATGCGCGACATGGTCTCGGCGCCAATCACCAGCGCGCGCTCGAAAACGCCGCCCTTCAGCATGCCATCCGCAACGGCCAGCGCGTAGACAAATCCCGAGCACACCGCCTGTACGTCAAACGCTGCACCATGCCGGATTCCAAGACGGTCTTGAACGAGCGCAGCGGTCGACGGGAATACGAGGTCCGGTGTCGTCGTGGCCACGATAATGAGGTCGATATCGTCAGGTCCACAGCCGGCATCGCCCAGGGCCGCCAACGCGGCCCGGTATGCGAGATCGGACGTCGTCTGGTCCTCGGCCGCGATGCGGCGTTCGGAAATCCCCGTCCGGGCCCGGATCCATTCATCGCTGGTATCGACGAAGGTCGACATCTCGGCATTCGTCAACACACGGTCGGGCAGATAGCTGCCCTGCCCCGCAACACGCGCAATCATTCCGGTCACGATTCTTCTGCTTCGCTTTTTGCTTCTTCAGCCGCATTCAGGCGCGCGAGATTGGCCTCGATTTCCGTCAGGAAATGGCTCCCCGCGATATTGAGGCCGAGGCCCAGAGCGTTGCCGAAGCCCTGCCCGTCCGTACCGCCATGGCTTTTGACGACCATGCCGTTCAAGCCGAGCAGAACACCGCCATTGATGGAACGCGGATCCAGCTTGGCCCGCAATTCATCAAGTGCCCCCATTTGCAGAAAGGCCGCGCCAATCTTGGCTGTCAGTGAACTGGTGAAGGCTTCCCGCATCCAGTGTGCGACGAGTTTGACAGCGCCCTCGGCGGTCTTGAGGGCAATATTGCCGCTGAAACCGTCGGTCACGACGACATCGACCACGCCAAGCGAGATATCGTCGCCCTCGACAAATCCCTGGTAATTCAGATCGACCCCGGAATCCCGGATCAGGCGCGCCGCGGCCCGGACCGTTTCATTGCCCTTCAGCTCCTCCTGGCCGACATTCAACAGGCCGACCGTTGGAGTCGTCGAACCATGAACGGCGCGGTGGAAGGCTTCCCCCATGATCGCGAACTCGACCAGCTGGGACGGACCGCATTCCACGTTCGCCCCGACATCCAGTACGACTGTATGGCCTTTGGGGGTGGGCCAGCTCGCCGAGATCGCCGGACGATGGACACCCTTTTTCATCCGGAGCACGACCTTGGAGATCGCCATCAGCGCGCCGGTATTGCCGGCCGAGACAACGACATCGGCCTCGCCATTTTTTACCGCGGTCAATGCATTCCACATCGACGATCCTCGTGAACGCCGGACCGCTTCGCTCGGCTTGTCCGTCATTCGCACTTCGGAATCGGTATGGAGGAGCGTGATGCGCTCTCGGGTTTGTGCGGCCGCCTTTTCGATAAGCGGCGCGATCTGCGTTTCATCGCCATGAACCAGAAAGCGCGCGTCCGTATCCGGCCGGCGCGAGAGAATGTGTGCAATGCCGTCAATCGCGATGGACGGGCCGTTATCGGCGCCCATGGCATCGACAGAAATGATCGGAGCTCTCTGGGTCATGCCTGTGTATCGCTGGCACCGTGGCATATCCGGCGCTGTGAACTGTGATGCGCGACCTTAGCCATTGTCGATCCGGATGCAAGGCGACTGCACCTCTCGATTTCAGGCCCTGGAAAAGTCGGGAAACCGGACCTCGGCACCTGCGCCGTAGGACAACAGGTCCTGCCCGGCGAGCAGCGCATCACTCTCTTCGAAATAGCCGGCGAACCGCGCGGCATCGGCGTCGGCGGATACTTCCGACAGGTTCCGTCCGAAGGCGGCCACACGCTGATCGGCGTCCTGCGCCTCCATGGCTTCCGAATAGGCCTTGAACCGGCCGAAGAAGGCCTCGGCCATGTCCCGCTTCTTCTTGCCCACGCTCGTATCCCCGACACCCATTTCGCGCAGCACGTGGCCGATATCCTCGAACATGTGGTCGAACAGTGCCTGGCCAGCGGCGCGGCCGGTCTCGCCCTCCCGGTTGAGCCGGCGAATCGTGAGGATCACATGCAGTGCAATCATTTCGAACCGCCCTTCCGGCGTGTCCGGAATGCCGCCCGTCTCATAGAATGCCGGCGCGCGCGCAGCCTGCAGATTGGCCTGGTAGAGGCTTTCGATATGACGTTCGGCCTGACGACGGGACTTGAAGAAGGCGAACATGCGATGGACACTCCCTTGAAACGGGGCTTGAAGGTATGATCAGCCTCCGCTAGGTCAACGCGGCATTACCTGCGAACCGGGAGTTAGGGTTTAATCCATGAAGCGCGCATTGCTATTGGCCGTTGCAGCCGGGTCTGTACTGGCTGCCGGTTGCACACCGGTCATGAGAAATCACGGTTTCGTCTACACAGATGGCGAAGTCCCTGAAATCGTACCCGGTGAAGACAATCAGGCCAGCGTTCTTGAACGCCTCGGCAGCCCGTCGACCCGCGGCGTGTTTGAATCGACGACCTGGTACTACATGTCCGATACGCGCCAATCGCTGGCCTATCAGCGGCCGCAAACCAGCTATCGGCGTATTCTCGAGATCCAGTTCGATGATGCCGGCACCGTCGCTTCTGTCGATGAATACGGACTTGAAGACGGGC
>CBDUFA010000207.1:0-3880 GCA_965366295.1 uncultured Hyphobacterium sp. | reverse complement strand
TTTCTCGGAATAGATAAAGAGAGGTGCCGCACCGCCTTCGACGACGTCGCCATTCACGACCACTTCGTCGACGCCTTCCATGCCCGGCAGCTCGAACATGGTTTCAAGCAGGATGCCTTCCATGATGGAACGCAGGCCACGGGCACCGGTCTTGCGGGAAATCGCCTTCTTGGCGATCGCCACCAGAGCGTCATCCGTGAAGGTCAGGCTGGCGCCTTCCATCTCGAACAGGCGTTGATACTGCTTGACCAGAGCGTTCTTCGGCTCGGTCAGGATCTGGATCAGCGCATCCTCGTCGAGATCTTCCAGCGTTGCGATCACCGGCAAGCGGCCGATGAATTCCGGGATCAGGCCGAAGCGTTGCAGATCGTCCGGTTCCACTTCACGCAGGATATCGCCGGTGCGGCGGTCGTCGGCATCCTTCACATCGGCACCGAAGCCGATCGAGGAGCCCTTGCCGCGCTGCGAAATCACCTTTTCGAGGCCGGCGAATGCCCCGCCGACGATGAACAGGATATTGGTCGTGTCCACCTGCAGGAATTCCTGCTGCGGATGCTTACGGCCACCCTGCGGAGGCACGGAGGCAACGGTGCCCTCCATGATCTTGAGCAAGGCCTGCTGCACGCCCTCGCCCGACACGTCGCGGGTGATGGACGGGTTATCGGACTTGCGGGAAATCTTGTCGATCTCGTCGATATAGACGATGCCGCGCTGGGCGCGCTCGACATTGTAGTCGGCCGCCTGCAACAGCTTGAGTACGATATTCTCGACATCCTCACCGACATAACCGGCTTCGGTCAGCGTGGTGGCATCGGCCATGGTGAAGGGCACATCGATGATGCGCGCCAGCGTCTGGGCCAGCAGCGTCTTGCCGCAACCGGTCGGGCCGATCAGCAGGATGTTGGACTTGGCGAGCTCGACATCCTGGTTCTGGGTGGCGTGGTTGAGGCGCTTGTAGTGATTGTGGACCGCCACGGCCAGCACGCGCTTGGCCTGGTCCTGCCCGATCACGTAATCGTTGAGCACCTTGTAGATTTCATGCGGGGTCGGCACGCCTTCCTTGGACTTCACCAGCGAGGTCTTGTTCTCCTCGCGGATGATGTCCATGCACAGCTCGACGCATTCATCGCAGATGAAGACGGTCGGGCCGGCGATCAGCTTGCGAACTTCGTGCTGGCTCTTGCCGCAGAAGGAGCAATAGAGCGTGTTCTTGGCTTCGCCGCCGTTATTGGATGACTTGCTCATATTCCCACCTGTCCGTCACTTCGGCACGCCACACCGTGTTTCGCGCTCCCCGGCACCGATGTAGCAAGATCGGGGCCGAACCTTAGCGAAACGTAATCACACACCGAATTCGACCACATGCCAACCGGGTTGAGCAAGAGCGGATAGCGGTAGGCGTTAATCCTTGGCTCCGCCCGCTGCGTCTTCCCGGGTGGCGTATACATGGTCGATCAACCCCCATTCCCTGGCCTCTTCCGAGGACATGAAGGTGTCACGATCCAGTTTCGCCTCGACCTCATCATAGGTGCGGCCGGTGTGTTTTACGTAAACTTCGTTCAGTTTCCGCTTGGTCTTGATGATATCCTCGGCGTGACGCTCGATATCCGAGGCCTGGCCGCGGAAGCCGCCGGACGGCTGGTGCACCATGATCCGCGCATTCGGCGTTGCCGAGCGCATGTCGGCATGACCGCCGCACAACAGCAACGAACCCATCGAGGCCGCCATGCCGATACAGGCCGTGGCAACGGGGCTGCGGATGTATTGCATGGTGTCGTAGATCGCCATGCCGGACGTCACCACGCCACCCGGCGAGTTGATGTACATGGCGATTTCCTTCTTCGGGTTTTCCGATTCCAGGAAGAGGAGCTGCGCCACGATCAGGCTGGCCATGTTGTCCTCGACCGGGCCGGTCACGAAGATGATGCGCTCCTTCAGCAGGCGCGAATAGATATCGTAGGCCCGCTCGCCCCGGCTGGATTGCTCCACCACCATGGGGACAAGGTTCATCATGACGTCTTCGGGATCTCTCATCGCGCGCTCCAGCAAGGTCGTGGCCGGGCAGGACGCCCGTCCGATTCGGAAAATCTGACTGGTCAGCAATATCACGATGCAAAACGCCCCGCGCAAGGCGGGGCGTTGAACCGATGGCAGCAAAGATTAATGCCGGCCTATTTCTTCTTGGCCGGGGCCTTCTTTGCAGGTGCCTTCTTGGCCGCCGGTTTTTTCGCAGCGGCCTTCTTGGCAGGCGTCTTCTTAGCCGGAGCCTTTTTCGCCGCCGGCTTGTCTTCCGCCTTGGCAGCGGCCTTCTTCGCCGGAGCCTTCTTGGCGGCAGCCTTTTTCGCCGGCGCCTTCTTCTTGGCCGGCTTGGCGGAACCGAGAATGTCATCCTCGTCGGAGAACAGCGCCTCGCGGCTGACCGGTGCGTCGGTCACGTCGGCCAGTTCCAGCACGTAATCGACGACCTTTTCCTCATAGATCGGCGCGCGCAGCTGGGCGACGGCATTCGGGTTCTTCTGGTAGAACTCGACGACCTGCTGTTCCTGGCCCGGATAGCGCTGGGCTTCCTGGTTGATGGCGCGGGCGAGCTCTTCCTGCGTGACCTCGACATTCGAGCCCTGGCCGATCTTGGCCAGAACCAGGCCGAGCCGGACACGGCGTTCAGCAATGGCGCGGTATTCGTCCTTCAGCTCGTCTTCGGACTTGTCCTTGTCCTCATCGTCGAGATGGCCGTGCTCGATGGCATGGCTGACTTCACGCCAGATGTTCTCGAATTCCTGCTCCACCATGGTCGGCGGCAGGTCGAATTTCTGATCGGTATCGAGCGCATCGAGCAGCGAGCGCTTGGCGCGCATGCGCGACTGGGACGCGTGTTCGCGCTCGAAGCGCTGCTTGAGCACGTCCTTGAGCGAGTCGAGGTCTTCCAGGCCCAGGCGCTTGGCAAGATCATCGTCGATCTTGGATTCGGCCGGTGCCTCGATGGCTTTCACCTTGGTTTCGAACACGGCTTCCTTACCGGCCAGGTGCTTGGCCTGGTAGTCTTCCGGGAAGGTGACCTTGAGCTCGATTTCGTCGCCCTTCTTCACGCCCTTCAGCTGTTCCTCGAAGCCCGGGATGAAGGCGCCATCGCCAATCACGACACGGGCATCCTCGGCGGAACCGCCCTGGAAGGCCTCGCCATCTATCTTGCCGACGAAATCGACGACCACGGCATCGCCATCTTCAGCCTTGGCCGTCTTGGCGGTTTTTTCCTTGAAGGCCCGGCTTTCCTTGGCCAGCTCGGCAAGCGCCTCGTCGACCTGGGACTCGTCGATCTCGGCAACCGGACGGGTCACTTTCAGCTTCTTGGGATCGGGTGCGGTGAATTCCGGCATGATGTCGAGGCGGATTTCAAAAGCGAAATCCTCGCCACCGAAAATGCTCTTGGAATCGGACTTCACATCGACCTGCGGCTGGGAGGCCGGCTCGAGCGATTTCTCCTTCAGCGCGCCATCAATCGATTGCGGCAGCAGCTCGTCATTGAGGAGATCGGCGAGGATGGATTCCCCGAACACCTTGCGGATGTGCGCGGCCGGCACCTTTCCCGGGCGGAAGCCCTTGAGGCGGACCTGCGGACGGATTTCTTCGATCTTGGCGTCGAGGCGAGCCTGCAGATCCTTCGACGGGATCACGACTTCGAGGGTGCGGCTCAAGCCTTCGGCGGCTTTTTCTGTGACTTGCATCAATTCAGTCCTGGCATGGTTGAGCGGGCAGCGGAGCAATGCGACTCCGCCGCTTGGAAGGCGCGGGTTATGTCACGGCACCCTCCCCTATGCAACGGGGCATGGCGGGAGGACTGCACTGAGCCCGGAAAGCAGCCGGAAATCAGGCTTAAAATCCG
>CBDUFA010000206.1:0-3881 GCA_965366295.1 uncultured Hyphobacterium sp. | reverse complement strand
GCTTCCATGGTTTCGAACATGGCAATCAGCCGCTCATAGGCCGGTTGCATGACCTCCACCATGGCGGTTTCAGCTTCGCTGATAAGGCGCTGGTGCTCGGCTTCCGGCAGATCGAGCGCCGTCACCTTGCTACGGAAGTCCGCCATGATGGGCGAATCCTGGCCGCTCTCATCAAACGGATAGCCCGAAATGATGTTCCGCGAGGTCGCGATCATCGGCGCATAGGTCCAGCGCGCAGTGCGTACGCCCATATCGTAGGCCCGCTGCGCATTTGCTATTTGCTGGTCGAGATAGGCGCCGACGCCGTTCAGGCGGCCGACATAGGCCTCCGCGTCTTCGGTTGTGGCCACGCGATGCTGCCCGATCAGGAAGGATGCGACAAAGCTGTGCGGTCCGGCACGCGGTGTGAAGGTATAGCCATGATCGCTCCAGCGGCGCCCTTCGACAGAGCGCTCGACATTGCGTTCGAACATGCGCCAGGAAATCTGCGCGCTTTCATCAAGCTCGTCGAAGTCGAAATTCGCCCGCATGAAGGCAAGATTGTCTTCGGCAATCTGAACGCCTTCTTCCTGGAATTCCGGCGTGAAATCGCCCCATTGATCGTAATTCGTGCGCCGGCCCAGGAAGGTCTGCTGGATCGGTGAACGGGCGACGCCGGCTTCGAACACTTCCTCGAACCAGCCGTTGAGGCGTTCGCTTTCGGTCATCTCGACCGGACTATCGGCCGTTTCGTCCGTATCATTGTCGTTGGCAGCGCTGGACACGCTGGCTGCGTTGTCGGCCGGAGAGGAATTCCCCGGCGTTTCGTTGGACGGGCTGCACGAAGCCAGCAATGCGGCCAGCGAGACCGATGTCAGGAAATGGGGAAGCTTGCTCATCCTGTTTACTCCTCCTCACCATCATCAAGCGTCGTGGCGATATAATCATCGACCATGTCGCTCAGCAGGGTCAGCGGCACCGAGCCATTGCCCAACACGACATCGTGGAACTCGCCGTAGTCGAAGTCATCGCCAAGCTGGTCCATGGCGCGCTGGCGCAATTCGAGAATGGTCAGCATGCCGGTCTTGTAGGAAATCGCCTGGCCCGGCCAGACGATGTAGCGGCGGACCTCGTTGCGGATATCGCCTTCGGTCATCGGCGTGTTGGCCATCATGTAGTCGATGGCGTCCTGCTCGCTCCAGTCATAATGGTGGATGCCCGTATCCACGACCATGCGCGCGGCGCGGAACACTTCATATCCGAGGCGGCCGAAGTCCTGGTACGGGTCGGTGAAGAAGCCCATATCCTTGCCGAGCCGTTCGGCATAAAGCGCCCAGCCTTCGCCATAGGCTGAATACCAGGTTGTCCGCTGGAACATGGGAACATTGTCCAGCTCGCGCGAAATGGATCCCTGCAAATGGTGACCCGGAAGGCCTTCATGATAGGCCAGCGTCTCCATCTGGTAGACGGGCAATTCGTCCATGTGGGCCAGGTTCACGTAGTAGGCGCCCGGTGCGGAGCCATCCAGCGGGCCGGGCTCGTAGAAAGCGCCGGTTGCCGTTTCGATGCGATACTGCTCGACAGCGCGGACTTCCATTTGCGCTTGCGGCAGGCGGCCGAAATATTCCGGCAGGGCGTCGCGCATGCGGTCAATGATCGCCGTGGCTTCGTCGAGATAGCGCTGGCGGCCTTCCTCCGTGTCGGAATAGTAGAATTGCGGATCCTCGCGCAGATAGGTGAAGAACTCCTGCAGGGTTCCGTCAAAGCCGACTTCGGCCATGATGTCGCGCATCTCGTCATGGATACGATCAACTTCGGCAAGACCGGTATTGTGGACCCATTCCGCATCGAGATCGTCACGCGTCGTGTAGTTCTCGACCCGGGCTTCGTAGAAGGCTTCACCGCGCGGCAGCCGTGAAACACCGTCGATTTCGAGGCGCTGTGCAATTTCCTCATGTTCGCCCATCACGTCGATCAACCGGTCATATGCCGGTCCGACGCCCTCCAGCAATGCGGTGCGGGCCCGCGCCATGAGGGCCTCTGCCTGGCCGTCCTCGAGCTCGATCTCGCCGATCTTGCTTTCGAAATCGGCGAGCAGTGGCGAGGCATCGCCGTCCGTGTAGGGCGCACCGGTAATCATCCCCCGCGCCGTGTTGATCACCACCGGATAGGCAAAGGCCGGCGGCAGCACGCCTTCGCGGGCGCGCGCATCGGCCTGGTCGATCAGCGTTTGCAGCAGCGGCCCCATGCCTTCCAGCCGGCGGACATAGGCTTCGGCATCGTCATAATCATTGATCCGGTGATAGCCGATCAACATGGCCGGCAAATCGCTGTGCGGCCCGAAAAACTGGGTGAAGATATAATTGTGATCCCAGAATTCGCCCTGCTCGAGCTGGTTTTCCAGCACGAATTCCGCGAACCGGTAAGAGACCTGGGCGGAAGGCGTCAGGGCGTCATAATCGAAATCATTCTGCAGTGTCGCCAGGTCACCCCGGGCGCGGTCCTGCCCAGCTTCAAAGGCTTCGTAGCTGGGATCATCCCAACGGCCATAAGCCTCCGTGTCGTCTGTCAGGCCGAGAAAGGTCTGCCCTTGCGGGCTGAAGGCCAGCTCGCGTTCGAACTGCTGCTGGAAGAACGCCATCAGGCGCTCGGTTTCCGTCTGCGTTTCGGTTTCCGTTGCCGTCTGCGTTGCCTGGCTTTCCGCAGCGCTGTCGGCGGCGGTTGCCATGTCTTGGGTTTCATTCGAGCAGCCGGCCAGCAAGGCAAAGGCGCTGACACCGATCAGGAATTGACGCATGAAAAAATCTCCCCGGGAAGGATCGGACAATCGATCATTGCCTTATTTCTTAACGCATGCAGGCCGCACGTAAACCGGAAGACGCGGTTATCGCGGCGTTGTGATGCGTCTTTCAGGCGCCGCTTCGTTTGCCGTTCAACCAGATGTGAAACCGCCATGGCTTGCCGAAAGCGGAATCCCGGACTGAAATCCGCGGCTGAATCACGGGAGGCTTTTCATGCGCGACCTGATACTCGGACTGGTCCTGATCCTCGCAGCGCCGGCAGCAATGGTGTCGGCACAAAGCCAACCAACGCCGATCGAGATCCACATGAGCCACATGCTGGCTGGCAGTGGCGAATGGCGTACGCCGAATGCGGACTTCGATCCGGACACCCCGGGCAGCATCGCGCAATTCGGTGCGGACTATCGCACATCGCCTGACCGCAGCCATGTCATTGCCGAGATCACGGGGCTGACCGGTGATGGCCGACGCGCCGTCTATTGGACCATCTACTTTTTCTACAATCCGGTCCTGGAGGAAGTGGTGTCGCAGCAGATCGGCTGGAATGGCGCCTATCTGGAGGGGCGTGAAGAATACACAGGCGTACTGCTCGGTCCGGGCGAGACACGTGTTTCCGATCAGCTGCACTTCAATCCGGATGGATCGGTGTTCATAAGCCGGCATGAAATCCGGTTGGTGGAGGCCGGGACGCACACGACACAGACCTATGATCGCGCCGAGGATGGCAGCTGGCAGCCGCGAAATTTCCGGACATGGACGCTGGCGGAGGCCGACTGACTCCCGCCGGCATTCGTTTACGATTGTTAACTCTTTCTTGACGCGAACGCTCCGAGCTTGAGCCAGCGATTCCTATTGCTGTGAAGTGCGGAGAAGCCGCGTGACCGGTGCCGAAGTTCTCGATATTGCGCGTGACTCGATCTGGCTGATGCTGGCCATGGCAGCGCCTATCATGCTGATCGGCCTGGCTGTCGGCGTCATCATTGCACTGTTCCAGGCCCTGACCCAGGTCCAGGAAATGACGTTGGTTTTCGTTCCGAAGATCATCGCCATTTTCGTCGCCTTGCTGATTTTCCTGCCGATGATGGGCGCGCTGATGTCGGC
>CBDUFA010000205.1:0-3892 GCA_965366295.1 uncultured Hyphobacterium sp. | reverse complement strand
CGCATCCCGTCCTCGGTGCGCCGGTCTTCATCACCAATGAATTTATCGCCAATCCGGACCTGCGGCCCGAAACGACGGAAACGATCGAGGTTGGCGCCGGTGTCGGCTTCGACAGCGCGCTGCGTTCCGGCGACCGGCTGGAGATCAAGGGCTCATGGTTTGAAACCCGGGCGGAGGACCTGATCAATCTGTCGGTGAATTTCAACTTCGATGCGAGCTGTTTTGCCCCGCCCTTCCTGCCGTGTTCGGCGGGCACGACCAATAGCGCCAATGTCTCCGCGGCCACGCTGACCGGGTATGAAATCCAGCTGGACTATGAAAGCGGTCCGTTCGGCCTGACCGCATCGCTGTCGGAAACAGACGGTGAAGACCATGCGACCGGCGTACCGGTCGGCTCGCTCACACCGGTTCGCCTGTTCGTCGATGGCCGCTGGCACCTCACGGAACGCCGCCTCGTTCTCGGCGCCCGGGCCGAGATTGCCGGCGATTTCGACAAGACGGCCACGCCGGCCGAGGAACGCGACGGCTATGCCACGCTGGACCTTTATGCGCGCTGGCAGCCGCAGGCGAACTCGCCCTTCACGGTCTCGGCCGGCATCGACAATGTGTTCGATGAAGACTATTCGCGCGTCTTCGCCGGCGCGTCGGAGGCCGGGCGCAGCTTCCGCATCGGCCTTAGCTGGTCTGGCGGACGGTAATCAGAAAATGATTTTCTCCCCCTGCTTGCGGGGGGAGTGGCCTGAAAGGCCGAGGGCGTTTGCTGCTTGCGTTGGCCCCTCCGTCAGCTTCGCTGACACCTCCCCCGTTAACGGGGGAGGAAAAGTCAGTGCGCCTGGCTGCGGCGGGTCTGGGCGATCTCGTCGAGCTCGGCCTGTTCCTCGGCGCGCAGGGCTTCCTCGATGCGCGCGACGCGGCGTTCTTCCAGAAGCTCGTACTTCTTGAGCTCGCGGAAAGCGCCTTCCAGTCGCTCGCGGATGTCGCCGGCCTGCTGGTCGACTTCATCCAGGGAGGCGCGGATATTCTGCTTCCGCTTGATCACCGCCTGGGCATAGCTGCCATAGGCGAGGAAACCGTCCTTGCTCTCGGTCGCGGCGGCCTGCTCTTCCGGCACGCTGGCTTCGAGTCGCTCGATCTGGTCGGTCAGCGACTGGCGGACACGATCAATGTCGGCCAGCTGCTTTTGCAATTCTTCCACCTTGAACCGGGCCAGCCGGATCAATGGCTCATGAGACCGTGTCATGAGTTACCTCCATCACCACCCAATCTGCCTGCCAGGTCCGCGAAACATTCTTCGATATTCGAGGCTTCGTCTTTTCCCTGGGCGAGGAATTCTTCCAGCGGACCGTTGAGCGCGATGGCCCGGTCCGTCTCCTTGTTGGACCCGGCGGCATAGGCGCCAAGCCGGATCAGTTCTTCCATGTCGGTATAGACCGAGAGCGTGCGGCGGGCTTCGCGCACCAGCTGGGCCTCGGTGCCTTCATAGACTTCCGGGGCGACCCGGCTGACGGATTTGAGCACGTCGATGGCCGGATAGCGGCCGCGTTCGGCAATGTCGCGGCTCATCACGATATGGCCGTCGAGGATACCGCGCACGGCATCGGCGACCGGCTCGTTGTGATCATCGCCATCGACCAGCACGGTGAAGATGCCGGTAATCGACCCGGTGCCTGTCGGGCCCGGGCCGGCGCGTTCCAGCAGGCGCGGCAGCTCGGCGAAGACCGACGGCGTATAGCCGCGCGTGGTCGGCGGCTCACCGGCGGCAAGGCCGATCTCGCGCTGTGCCAGCGCTACGCGGGTCACCGAATCCATCAGGCAAAGGACATTCTTGCCCCGGTCGCGGAAATATTCCGCCACGGTGAGCGTGAGTTGCGCTGCCTGGCGGCGGGCCAGCGCCGGCGCATCCGAGGTCTCGGTCACGACGACAGACTTGCGGCGGCCTTCCGGTCCCAGCACGTCCTCGACAAATTCGCGGGCTTCCCGGCCCCGCTCGCCGACCAGGCCAATGACAATGACATCGGCATCGGCATTGCGCGCCAGCATGGACATCATCACCGACTTGCCGACACCGGAGCCGGCGAAGACGCCGAGGCGCTGGCCGCGCCGCATGGGGGTAAACACGTTGAGCGCGCGAACGCCGAGATCCATGCGCGGACCGAGCCGTCCGCGGCCATGCGCGCAAGGCGGACGGCCGCGCAGCGGATAGGCTTCCGGCCCCTGGGCCAGCGGATCGCCGCCATCCAGCGGCGTGCCGAAACTGTCGATGACGCGGCCCAGCCAGGCCGCCGACGGCCGGACAGTCGCGACATTCGGGTCCAGCCGGGCCGGCGCGCCGGGGCGGACCCCGTCGACCGGTTCGAACGGCATCATGATGGCGTGCTCGCCCTTGAAACCGACGACCTCGCAGGTCGCCTCGCCCTGGGCGGTGTCGATATGGGCGCGCGAGCCGAGCGCGAGGCCGGACGACGGACCTTCAACCTCGACCAGCAGGCCGTTGATTCCCGTCACGCGCCCGGTCAGGACGCGCGGGTCGAGAGCCTCGATTCGGTCGATCAGCGCCTGCATTCTTGATCCTTCGCGCGCCGGTTCTGGGCGCATTGAAGGGTCAAGCTATCAAATCGGGGTTAGAGCCCCGTAAACGCCACGGATCAAAGTTCGAAGTCGAACAGTTCTGACAGGAAGCTCTCACGGCGTTCCGGGCGGCGGCGTTGATCGCGGCGGTTTTCCCGTCCGCCATCCCAGGGACCCGGTTGCGGTGCGGCGGCGCGCGGCGCTTCGGACCGCTCGATGATCTTGTCGAGTTCGCCGCGATCCAGCCAGACACCGCGGCATTTCGGGCAATAATCGATCTCGACGCCCTGGCGGTCGGCAATCACCAGGGTTTCACCATCAATCGGGCATTTCATGGGACGGCTCCTCGATCCTGTTCCGAGGATTGATGTAGCGATTGCCGCCCCGGGTTCAGCGGGGATTGGCAGACCGAGCGTCCCCCGCCCTATCGGACGCAATCGCGTTCGGTGTTTTCGAAGGTAACGCCGGATCGCGTGAGGATGGCGATGCTGGCATTCTCGGTCGACGCGGTTGCCTCATTCTCGTGAACCCCGGTCAACATCAGTGAGGCGCAGTCGATCAGGGCGGTGCCACTTTGCGGATCCGAATACCGGGATGGCACAAGAATGCCGATGGCTTCGCCGTCCGCGATTGCCTGCCCGCTTTCCAATTCACCCGGCGGTGGCACGCCGGGCCTGCCGCCGGAAAAAATCACCAGGGCGCCCATGATCGCATTGGCCACATTTTCTGCCGGATCAGCGTAAAGTCTGGTCAGTTCGCCCATTTCCGCTTCGGACGTTCCCTGGCGCAATCTGATTTCTTCTTCCAGTTCCAGCCCGTTGATTGACGGATCGATATCGTAAATTTCCGCCAGCTGTTCATTGGTGAACAATACAGACTGGCGCAATTGTGCCGGCGCGCCCGCGCATCGGGCGCGGCCGGCCCTCTCGACGTCGTTGGCTTGCGGACTGTCCAGGCCTTCCGATGGCAAGACCTGCGCATTCCAGACAATCTCGACACTTCCATCGGAACGCGTTTGCACATTCACACTGGCGGTTGTGTCGTCGACCTGCGGCGTGCCGGTCCCCATGCCGAAAATGGTCATTTGGGTGTCACCGGAATTGCCGTCAGGCAGGAGCAGTCCAAACGGTATGATGTCTTCAAACCGGGAGTCGAACTGGTTCGAGGATTGGCGCAAATAGCCCAGGCCGGACAGATTGCCCTCCGGATTGATGCGTTCATCGAAGATGATGATGCCGTTCTCGCGGCTGAAGCCGCGGCCAACATCGCCCGTCCGGTCATAGACGCACTGCTGAACGGGCGTAGGGCCGGTTTGAAATAGAGG
>CBDUFA010000204.1:0-3919 GCA_965366295.1 uncultured Hyphobacterium sp. | reverse complement strand
CGCTGGAAGAAGTCCGGATCATTCCGGGTCTTGGTTTCAGCCCATTCCAGATTGTTTTCCAGAAGATCCTCGATCATGGCGTTTCCGGCGGCCCGGCCGCCTCTCCTCAGCGCGTGAAAGTCAATGCGATCCAGAATTTGTTGCGATCTGCCGGACCTCCGGCGGGACCGTCATAAAACGCGCCCTTCAATTGCAGGACGACATGATCGTTGAGCCGGCTGGTCGCTACGACATCGAATTCCGATCCCAGCGATCCGCCGCCATTTTCTGCCTCGAAATCATGGTAAAAGGCCCCTAGCGACAAACTCCGGCCAAAGGGCGGTTCGCTGACAGTCCAGCCACCGCGCACATAAATGTCGCGCAGCCCGTTGGCCGGCGTGACCAGGAAGACATCCGCCCAGCCCTGGAAGGCATGCAGCGTGGCCAGCGGGGTTGCAAAACCGCGGCTGCCATCACCTTCAAGATTCTCGATTCCCAGACCTGCCGACCAGCCATTCTGGGCAATATTGGCATTGGCGCGGAACAGGCCGAGATCAATGCTCAGCGGATTGTTTCCGTAATCGGTCTGGTGGGCATATTCCAGCGTATAGGTGAAGGTGGGGGAGCCTTCCTGCGCGATCTGCCCTTGCCAGCGCACGCCATAGGTGGCGGTCGACAGCGCCATCGCATCCTGATTGTCGATCAGATAGGCAAAGCCCGACAATTGCCCTGCCGGTGCGGTGTAGTCGGCGGTCACAACATGCCCGTCCAGATCCCAGTCACCGGCGGGATGATCATCACCGAAAATCCGGTGAACCCGATCCAGATAGAGATAATTGACGGTCAGATTCTCGACCTGCTGCATCGTCGCGCGGAACGCACCGAATGTCTGCTCGTTCTGGCGGAAACCGACATTCCCCAGATAGCGTGCATCACCCAGGATCACGCGTTGGCGGCCCAGCGTCAGTGTCGTGCCCTCGAACCCTGAATAGGCGATCTGCGCCCGGTTCAGCTCGGTCGCTTCCGGATCGGCCACCATCGGAAAGGCCGTATTGCCATTGGTGGTCGAATTGAAATCATCCAGTAAATGCCAGACCGTTTCGCCTTCGATCAGGAAGCGGAAATCAGGACCCGGCCCGCTATCAATCCCGAACCGCGTGCGCAGGGTCAGGGCCTGGGCGGTTTCGGCCAACCCGTCCTGATCCACCATTTCGGACCGCAAACGCGCATCCAGAATGAATTCCGGATCGGCCTGTGCCGGCACGGTCCAGATCGCGGTCAGCGCCAGTGCGGCGCATCCCGTCCAGTGGGCAGTCATCTTTCTCATCCTCGTCTCCTCGCACCGGACCGCTATTGAACCAGCGGCGATGATGCGCCTTCCAGCTCCACACCGGTGATTCTGGCCTCGCCGATCACCAGCGAAATGAATTGGGATACGGCACGGCGCCAGCTGGCATCACGCAGAAATTCCTCGACCAGCGGCTGTGCCGTTTCGAAGTCCGGCACTGCCCCTTCGGCCACATGATCCAGGCGGATGATGTGAAATCCGTAGGGCGTTTCCACCGGTGCGGAACTGATCTCGCCGGGGCGCATGGTGCGGATTGCGGCCTCGAACAGGGGCGTGGTCTGCCCGTCCGAAATCTGCCCCAACCGCCCGTCCTCGCTGGCCGAGGGGCAGTCGGACCGGTCCCTGGCCATCCGTCCGAACTGGCCCGGCTTGTCTTTCAACGCCGCAATCAGAGCCTCGGCCTCCTTGCGGGCGCGCATATAGGCCAGGGCATCGCGCTTGTCGGCCTGCAAGAGTATGTGAGACGCCTCGAACAGGTCCGGAGACCGGAACCGTTTGCGATTCTGCTCAAAATAGCGGCGGCTGGATTCTTCATCCGGCTCGGGCACCGAAACCTCGGCCTCCAGCAATTGCCGGATCAAAGCGTCGTCCTCTGGCTCGCTGCGGCCTGACCCGTCCCTGACCGGCTGCGGTGTCAAACCAATGGCCCGGGCCTTTTGCAAAAGCGCCTCGCGGATAACGAGGGCTTCGGCGGCCGCAGCCCAGGCCTTTTCCGGGCGGTCGGCCTTGTGGTTCTGCGCTTCCGACGCAATCACCTCGGCCGGAATGGTCTCGCCATTCACGGTGACCGGGACCGCTTTTTCCGGCGTGTTCGATATCAGGGAGGCTGTACTCATTTCGCACTCCCTTTCGGTACACGCCGGCGCACCACCTGATACCCGCTGCGGAATACATAGCGGACCGGCGCGGAGAACATGTGAACCAGCCTTGTGAACGGAAAGACGAGGAAAATCGTCAACCCCAGGAAGATGTGCAGCTTGAAGATCCAGTGAGCGTGCACGATGTGCTGTGCCGCATCGGCCTGGAAGGTGAAGATGCCCTGCGCCCAGCTCATGAAAGTCACCATTTCATGACCATCGAGATGGTTCATGGAAACGGCGATCGTACCGAGGCCGAGCACCAGCTGGGCATAGAGCAGCAGCAATATGGCCATATCGGCGAAGCTGGTGGTTGAACGGATACGGGCGTCGAACAGGCGGCGATGCAAGAGCAGGCTGGCACCGGCCAGCGCCAGAACGCCGGCAACACCACCAGCGATAATGGCCAGCAATTGCTTGGCACCATGACTGACGCCCAGCGCGTCGAAGACGGCAATCGGTGTCAGCAAGCCGACAAGGTGACCAAAGAAGATCACCAGCACGCCGAGGTGGAAAAGAACCGATCCCAGCACCAGCTGTCGCCGGCGCAGAAGCTGGCTGGAGCCCGCCCGCCAGGAATAGGGTTCGCGGTCGTAACGGATGATCGAGCCGATCGCGAGAACCGACAGGCAGATATAGGGATAAATGCCGAACAGGGCGGTGTGGAGGAAGTCGCTCATCCTCGTTCTCCATTGCCAGAGTGTTGGGGTGGAGGCGGCGCCATGTCCGCCAGCATGTCCTTGGCGACCGGGCAGCCGGCATTGTGATCAGGACCGAAAACGACCTGTTCTTCTTCCCAGGCCTTGTCGAGCGCTTCGAGGCTCTGGTCCTCGGAAGCCGGCGTCTCGACAGCGGCATCCAGCGCGGCATTGCGGTCAGCCAGACTGCCCAGCGCCCGGAAGACGCTGGCATAGATGCTGTCCCTTTTGCTCAGCCGGTCGGCCAGGGCATCGGTCACATGCACCGCTTCGCCCAACAGCGCGCGGGCTTCGTCCAGCTTCTGTGTCGACAGGAATTCCAGGAAAAGCGGCAGGAAATCCGGCAATTCATTGGCGGCCGGTTCCAGCCCGTGGCTTTCATAAAGCGCCTTGAGATCGACCATCGCCTGGCCGCGATCCCGGCTTTCACCGTGAACATGCTCGAACAGGTGCAGCGATAGTGACCGCGACCGGTCGAACAATTGCACATAGCGTTCCTGCAGATCGTAGAGATCGCGCGCCGCCAGCTGATCTGCCAGTTTTTCCAGCGCCCGGATCTGGCGATCCGGGATCAGCGCCTCGTCTTCCAGCACCGGACCGAATTCCGGTGCCGCCGCGGCAATCTCCTGTGTCGGATAATTGAGCATTGCGGCCAAGACCTTGAATGTCCGCGTCATCAGCTTCTCTCCATCGGGGTAACCTGGGCCCGCCGGCGGGGCCCACCGAATAGCGAGGCCTTGCTGGATCCATCCGAACAGCCATTGCCGAAGCTGAAGCCACACTCGCCGCGAATGTCGAAGGCCTCCTCGGCTTCTTCCCGGTGAGAAGTCGGGATGACGAACCGGTCTTCATAGTTCGCGATCGCCATGATCTGGTACATGTCCTCGATCAGCGCTTGATCGAGCCCGACGGCCTCGGCAATCGAGGGATCAATCACGCCGTCCACTGTCTTGGCGCGCATATAGGCTCGCATCGCCAGCATCCGCTCCAGCGCCAGCGCGACTGGCGCCTCATCACCTGCGGTCAGCAAATAGGCG
>CBDUFA010000203.1:0-3919 GCA_965366295.1 uncultured Hyphobacterium sp. | reverse complement strand
AGTATTTCGCGGTTGCACCGGCATAATAGGCCGTGCCGCAAGCCACCGAGATCAGCCGGTCGGCCTGTGACAGGCCCAGCTCGCCCGGCTGGAAGGCGAAGCTCTCGTCGACGGCGCTGATATATTTCGACAGGGTCCGGCCGACAGATTCCGGCTGTTCATGGATTTCCTTCTCCATGAAATGCCGGCGCCCGCCCTTGTCGATCAGCTCGGCCGCCACCGTGGAGATCGTGACCTCGCGGTTGGCGGGGTTGTTGTTCTCGTCATAGATGCGGACATCGCCCGGCGTGGCGACACACCAGTCGCCTTCCTCGAGATAGATGACCTGCCGCGTATAGGGCGCCAGCGCCATGGAATCCGAGCCGATGAAGGTCTCGCCATCGCCCAGGCCGACGGCCAGCGGACTGCCCTGACGCGCCGCCATGACGGTGTCCGGCTTGTCGGCAAAGATGGCGGCCACACCAAACGCGCCGCGCAACTCGGCGAGCGCCGTTGCGAACGCCTTGTCGTGCTCCATGCCCTCTTTCAGGTGCTGATGGATCAGGTGTGCAATGACCTCGGAATCCGTCTCGGTTTCAAACACATGGCCCTGTGCAGAGAGCCTTTCGCGCAATTCCTTGAAATTCTCGATGATGCCATTGTGCACGATCGCCACGCCGCCGGAGGTGTGCGGATGCGCATTATCGGTCGTCGGGCGGCCATGCGTCGCCCAGCGGGTGTGCGCGATGCCGGTCACACCCTCGATCGGATTATCCCGTAATGCATTGTCCAGATTGCGGATTTTCCCCTCGGCACGGCAACGTTCAACCGCTCCGTCCTGGATGACGGCGATGCCGGCGGAATCATAGCCGCGGTATTCGAGGCGGCGGAGACCGTCGATCAAGCGTTCCGACGTCGGAGAATTACCTGCAATTCCAACGATTCCGCACATGTAAGAAACCCGCTCCGAAATTGAAATTTGTGCGACCGCAATAGACGCGGCGCGCCAAGCGATGTAAATGAAAGAATTGGAAAAGGCTACGGCTAGCATGCGAATTGCATCAAGAATTTTCCAAGCTTTTTCCGCCTAGTGCCGGGGGGTGTTATGAAGACGTATTTCGGAACCGATGGTGTGCGGGGCCGCGCCAACAGTTTCCCGATGACGCCGGATGTCGCGTTGAAGCTCGGTCGCGCCGCGGGACGGTATTTCCGCCGCGGCAGCCACCGCCATTCCGTCGTGATCGGGAAGGACACGCGCCTGTCTTGCTACATGATCGAGGCTGCGCTGACAGCAGGCTTCACCTCGTCCGGCATGGACGTGTCCGGCATTGGCCCGGCGCCGACGCCGGCCGTGGGCATCCTGACCCGCTCCATGCGCGCCGATCTCGGCGTCATGATCACGGCCTCGCACAATGGTTTCGAGGATAACGGCATCAAGCTGTTCGGCCCGGACGGCTACAAGCTGCCCGATGAGGCCGAGCTCGAGATCGAAGCCATGATGGACGAGCTGGACGACCAGTCACTGGCTCATCCCGGCGAGATCGGACAGGTGCGCCATTTCCCGGACGCCAAAGGGCGGTACGCGGAAATCGTGAAATCCTCTTTTCCCCGTGGTCTGCGCCTCGACGGGATCAAGGTGGTGATCGACTGCGCCAATGGTGCCGCCTACCGCGTTGCGCCGCAAACCCTGTGGGAGCTGGGCGCGGACATCACGGTAATCGGTGCCAGCCCGAACGGGCTCAACATCAACATGGATTGCGGCTCGACCAAGCCCGACGCGCTGTCGGCCAAGGTTCTCGAAGTCGGTGCCGATATCGGCATTGCGCTCGATGGCGACGGCGACCGGGTGATCCTGGCCGATGAAAAGGGCGAGATCGTCGATGGCGACAAGATCATGGCCCGCGTCGTGAAAGACCAGATGGACCGCTCCGCGCTGCGCGGGGGCGGCGTTGTCGGCACTGTGATGTCGAATCTGGGGTTCGAGCGTTTCATCAACGATCTCGGCCTGACCCTTCACCGCGCCCCGGTCGGCGACCGTTATGTTGTCGAGCGGATGCGTTCGACCGGCATCAATATCGGTGGCGAACCATCGGGCCACATTGTTCTGACCGACCACGCCACGACTGGCGATGGCATGATTGCCGCGCTGCAGGTCCTGGCTTCGAGAGTCCGTCACGACAAGCCGGTGAGCGAGTTGTGCGACTTGTTCGAAAAGGCGCCGCAAGTCCTCAAGAATGTCCGCTATACCAACCAATCCCCGCTGGATTCCCAGCCGGTGAAGCAGGCGATCGAGGATGCCATGCTGAAGCTCAATGGCCGCGGGCGCCTGCTGGTCCGGGCGTCGGGCACCGAACCGCTGATCCGTGTGATGGCCGAAGGCGACGACCTCGGCCTGGTGGAATCGGTGGTCGATCATGTCGCCAATACGGTCGAGGACGTGTCCAAGGACGACAGCCGGACAGCCGCTGAATAGGTTTCTGCGCTTTGTCATGGCCTTGCCGGACAGAGCCGCTAGTTTCGGGCCGACTTTGCCGGAGCCGAAATGAGCCAGTCCGCGCCTTTCCATTATCGCGCAGATGATCGCGCCAATATCCGCCGTGCCGCGGACGATCTCGTGCGGGGCCTGTCCTATTGGCGGCTCTGGTTCGAGCTGGCCTATGACGATCTGCGCCAGCGCTATCGCCGAACTGCCTTCGGCGCGCTCTGGGTCAGCGTGTCCTACCTCGTTTTCGCGGTCACGATCGCTCTGATCGGCTCGCAGATGACCGGCGTCGAGCTTTTTCCCTTCATGGTCTATGTCGCGGTCGGTTACCTGGCCTGGAACTTCATCAATGCATCCGTCACCGATGGCTGCACCGTGTTCATCAATACCGAGAACTGGATTACAGGCATGCGCCTGCCATTCTCGCTTTTCGTGTTCCAGAGCATCGCGCGGGAGATGATCATTTTCGGCTATGGCGCCGTGATCGCCGCCGGGATCATCCTTTTCACTGGCCACACGATGACGTTGAATGCGCTCGCGGCCCTGCCGGCGCTCGTGCTCTACCTCGTCAATGCTGCGGCGGCCCATCTGTTTTTCGGCATTCTGGTGACGCGTTATCGCGACATCTCGCAAATCATCCAGACCGCCATGCGGGTGCTCTTCTTCCTGACGCCACTGATCTGGACGCCGGAGCAGGCCGGTGGCCTGCGCGAATGGCTGTGGTGGAACCCGTTCACCTATTTCATCGACATTTTCCGGGCCCCGATCGTGGACGGGATCATCCCGTGGCACAGCTGGACGGTGTGCCTGGTTTTCACCGCTGTTTTCGGCACGCTGGCCTTTGCGCTGTTCGCGCATTTCCGGCGCCGCATCGTGTTCTGGTTCTGACGTCATGGTGGCTATTTCGCTCAAGAACGTCTCGCTGACTTACCCGATCTTCGACAGCAAGTCGGTCGCCGATTCCCCGGAGGGTGCCGGGCGAATTGAAGCCCGGAAACATGGCGGGCTGGGCCTCCGTGCGCTTAACGCCATCAATCTCGAGATCAGCCAGGGCGACCGGGTCGGGCTGATCGGGCGCAACGGGTCGGGCAAGTCGACCCTGCTGCGCGTCATGGCGGGCATCTATGCGCCCGACGCCGGCGAGATGTCGGTCCAGGGCCGAACGGCGGGCCTGTTCGAGATCGGGCTCGGCATGCGGATCGAGGCGACCGGGCGGCGCAACATTATCCTGCGCGCCCTGATGCAGGGCGCCAGCCCGCGTGAGGCGGAAGCGCGCGTCGAGGAAATCGCCGATTTCGTCGAGCTTCGCGACTTCCTGGACTTGCCGGTGCGGACCTATTCGCAGGGCATGATGATGCGGCTGGCCTTTGCGCTCACCACCTCGTTCGGTGCCGAGATCGCGCTTCTGGACGAGTGGATCGGGGCCGGCGACAAGGATTTCCGCCGCAAGGCCGATAC